>JAAYYY010000559.1 GCA_012515125.1 Chloroflexota bacterium | reverse complement strand
TTGCTGGCGGCGCTATGGCCGCAGGGTCAGGACTTCGTGCCCGCGCTTCTGGCGTCGCTGGCGCCACTGGCCCTGGCGCCGATGGCCCGGCCCTTTGTCTTTGGCGCCGTCGCCCTTCTGGTGGCGGCGACCGTTCTCGTGGCTCTGATCCAGGCCGGGCGGGCAGGCTCGACCCTCGCCGCCACGCGCTACCTGACCGTGATGGTCCTGATGCTGCCCTTCTTCCTCGTGGCGGGCTGGATGCTGGAAACGGAGCAGCTCATTTTCCTGCGCACGCTCTGGCGCCTGCTCTTTGCCGGCTTCGGCCTCCTGCTGATGGGCATTCCGTTTCACTTCTGGCTGCGGCCGCTGATCCAGGAGGCGGCGCCGCTCGCCGTCGTCTTTGTCCTGGGCCTCAGCCAGCTTGTGCTCGTCGCCTTTGCCGGCGCCGTCATCGGCGGCAGCCCCGTGCTGGCGCAGACTGACCTCGGACTGTGGCTGCGCGTTCTCGGGCTGGCGACGATGGTCGCCGCCGCCCTGCTGCTGTTTGCGGCGAGAGAGACAGAACAGGCCATTGCCTATGCCGTCTTGCTGGACGCGGGCGTCGTGCTGGCAACATTGGGAGCGGGCGCCACGGGCGTGGCGACAGCGCTGACCGTGGTTCTGGCCCGCTCGCTGGCCCTGA
Source organism: Chloroflexota bacterium (assembly GCA_012515125.1). Taxonomy (GTDB): domain Bacteria; phylum Chloroflexota; class Anaerolineae; order Promineifilales; family Promineifilaceae; genus JAAYYY01. The sequence goes on along the minus strand of JAAYYY010000559.1, from coordinate 16,036 downwards.
CGCTCGTGATGGTCGCGCTGCAACTGCTGCGCCAGGAAGAGAGCGGCGCGCAGCCGTGGTGGCTGCTGCTCGTGTTGGGCTACGGCGCTGTCTCTCTGCTCGGCCTGCCGCTGACGCCGGGATTTGCCGGGCGCTGGCAGGCGATTGCCCTGCTCGGCGCCCAGTCGCCATGGCAGGCGCTGCTGGCGGTGCTGGCCGTCGCCGTTGCCGCGGTCGGGCTGTGGCGGGCGCTGCCGCTTCCGGCGTTTCCACCAGCAGACAGGAAGCTGGATTGGCGGCTCATTGCAGGGCCACAGCTTATCGTTGCCGTGCTGCTCCTGGCGGCCCTCCTCCTGACGCTGTTCCCGAGCTGGCTGCCCGCGATGGCGGCGATTGGCAGCCCGCCTGCCTGAGCCCCCAAAACCCGGTGCCCAAAAGCTGCATTGCTTAAGCCACTCTGCTTTGCTAAAGTTAGCTGCCTGTCGCGCCAGGGCCGCAAGCCGGGAGGGCAATGGTCGGCTTGCGGCGAGGCCCGAGACACAAAAGACCGGGGCGGGCAGGCTGCTACTCTGCACGCCTGAACCGATGAAAGAGGATCACAAATCAATGAGCAGTAAACAGAAGTTGCTGGATCGCATCGCGTCACGCGATTTGACGGTCGGCATTGTCGGCGTCGGGTACGTCGGCCTGCCACTGGCGGTAGCCTTTGCAGAGGCGGGTTTCGACGTCGTCGGCGTGGACGTCGATCCCGCTAAGGTCGATTCGCTGAATGCTGGCTGTAGCTACGTAGAAGACATCCCTGACAGGATCCTGCAGCCGCTCGTCGCGTCGGGTAAGTTCCGCGCGACCACCGATTACGCCGAACTCGCCGGAGTAGACGCCGTTTCGATCTGTGTGCCCACCCCGCTGGGCAAATCGAAGGATCCCGATATCTCCTACATCATCGACGCCACCGAGCGTATTGCAGCTTACGGCTGGGCGGGCAAGCTCGTCGTTCTGGAAAGCACGACCTACCCGGGAACGACCGAAGAGGTTATCCTGCCCAGGCTGAGCGAAAACGGCTGTCAGGTGGGCCAGGATTTCTTCCTGGCCTTTTCGCCTGAGCGGATCGATCCGGGCCGCACCGACTACACGGTGTGGACCACGCCTAAGGTTATCGGCGGCATGACGCCGGCCTGCCTCGAAGTGGCGGTCGCGCTTTATGGCACGGTCGTCGCCCAGCCCGTGCCCGTCTCCAGCCCTGCCGCGGCGGAGATGGTCAAGCTGCTGGAGAACACCTTCCGCGCCGTAAACATCGGCCTCGTCAACGAAGTTGCCCTGATGTGCGACCGGCTGGGGCTGAATGTCTGGGAAGTGGTCGAGGCGGCGGCGACCAAGCCCTATGGCTTCATGCCCTTCTACCCGGGGCCGGGTCTGGGCGGTCACTGCATTCCCATCGACCCGCACTATCTGAGCTGGAAGTTACGGACGCTGAACTACACGGCGCGCTTTGTCGAACTGGCGGACGACGTGAACCGGCATATGCCTGACTACGTCGTGAGTCGGGTCGGCGAAGCGCTGAATAGTGTGCGCAAAGCGATTAACGGCAGCCGCATTCTGATCCTCGGCGTGGCCTACAAGCCCAACGTTAGCGACGTACGGGAGAGCCCGGCGATGGACGTGATTTTGCTCCTGCAGCAGAAAGGAGCCGAGGTCAGCTACCATGACCATCTTGTACCGGACCTGACACACGAGGGTATTCCGCTACAGTCGGTGGAGCTGAGCGACGAGGCTCTACAGAGCGCCGATTGCGTCGTCGTCGTTACCCACCACGACAGCTTCGACTGGCAGCGCATCGCCGATCAGGCAGCGCTCGTTCTGGACACGCGGAATGCACTGCGGCATTACGCCGGACGGGCGCGGGTGATTCCGTTGTAGCGAACGGCTAGTTGAGACGCCCCAGCAGGGCGTACTTGGTCCAGAAGGCGGTGCGATAAAGCGGGTCGATCTGCAGCGCCCGGTCGTAGGCAGCCAGGGCGCTTTCCACCTGGCCGAAATGTTCGTAAACGCGCCCGAGGTTCATGTGGGCGAACTGCGGCACTTCGTAGCGCGGCGCCTCCGTTGCCTTCTTCAGCCAGGGCACGGCCTCTTCCCACTGCCCCAGCTCGATGAGATAGGCGCCGATGTCGTTGTACGGATTGCCAAAAGTCGGATCTACGGCGATCGCTTTCTTGCACTCCTCAATCGCTTCCTCGTAGCGTGACATCATGCTGTAGGTCCAGCCGAGGAAGGTGTGCGCTTCCGAAGTGGGGAAGAGTTCCAGCGAGCGTTTGTAGAGCAGGATGGCATCGGCCAGCTCGCCCTGCATCTGGTGGCGGTAGGCCCTTTCAAAGAGAACCATAGCCTGCTGCCGCTGGATTTCGCTCATGGAAGCAAGTGTAGCATGGGGCCTGACAGGGGCCAACGCCCCGGCGCGCTAGAGCCGGAAGTCGCGATAACGGCCCGCCAGGATGACGTAGACGCCAAACGTAAACAGCCCCACGGAGACGGCGCCGAGCAGGTATAAGCCATAGTCCTGGCTGGCAATTACCGCCAGCGTCTGGCCCAGCCCCCGCGCCTCTTCCGGGTTGAACGTGACCGCCGCCCTCACCAGGAAAATGCCCATTAGCGCGTAGATGATGGCCCTCACCGTATAGCCGATCCGGCCTGTCCAGGTCACCCACCTGTCCTGGCTGCGGGAAAGCTCGGCCAGCGTCAGGGCTTTCCGAAAACGGGCGGTGTAGGCGCGGTAAAGCTGGTAGAGGGCCAGCCCGATAAATCCCAGGCCCATCCCGACAACCAGAGCCTGCCCGTAGCGCACGCTCAGCAGCTCGCGCGTCCAGTCCGCGGGCGTCCGGCCGTCGCTCGTCGTCGGACCGAGTCCGGAGCCGAGCTGCGCCGCTACCAGCGCCAGGCTGAGGTGCAGCAGGCCATTGACGGCGTGGGCCACGCGGTTGACGATTGAGGCAACGCCCTTCCAGTCGTCTTTTTCGGGATCGCGAGCAGCCATCAGGATGTGACCCAGGGAATAACCTGCCAGGCCAAGGGCAATGACAAGCAGGATCACGCGGCCGAACGGCTCGTAGACGATCGCCCGCAGCGCCTCTTCGCGGCTGACTTCCGGGCTGCGAGCCCCGAGGCTGGCGTCCAGGGCCAGCAGCCCCACCAGCATGTAGACGACGCCATTGGCCACATAGCCGAAACGCGTAATGCGTGTAGCCCAGGCTGCCGGGCCGGCCATCACGCCGACGGCGTGCTGCTCCTTTGTCTCAGTCATCGCTGGCGGCTCCCGGGCTTTGAAGTAGTGGGGTGGCTAATCAAGCGTCAGCTTGACCACGGTCACGCCTGCGCCGCCCTCACTATCCTTGCCTTCTTCCCACGAACGGATGCGCGTATCCCGGCGCAGGCTGTCGCGTACGGCTTCGCGCAGCCGGCCCGTACCCTTGCCATGGATGATGCGCACGTAGGGCAGCTCGGAGAGGATGGCAGCATCCATGTAGCTTTCCAGGCGGGCCAGCCCTTCTTCCACAGTCGTGCCGCGCAGATCCAGCTCCATCGGCGGGGCCGGGGCCGCACGCGTGCGCACCGCCGGCTGGACTGCATCTTCGTCGCCGCTGCCCGCCTCTTCCAGCAGCTTCAGGTCCGCCAGGCTGACGCGCGTCTTCAAGCGGCCCAGCGCCACCTCGGCGTCTTTGTTGCCGACCGAGATCACCTCGCCGCTCTTGTTCAGCGACCTGACCAGAACACGGTCGCCCGCCTGGAGCGTCTCGCGCAGGCGGCGCACCGACCTGCGCTGCGAAGGCGGCTCCGGCACTTCCGCATGCAACGCCGCCTCAGCCTGATCGACTTCCCGGCCAAGCTGCTTGAGAATGGTGCCCGACAGCTCGCCGTCGCCCCGGCCGCTGCGCAGTTGTTTGCGTATCCGCTGTATCTCTTCGCGCAATGCTTCAAGCTCGGCCTGACCCTGCCGGCGCGCTTCGGCCAGGATCTCGTCGCGCTCGGCGTCAATCTCATTCAGGCGTTCCTGCAGCTCGTCGCGCTCCCGCTCGGCCTTTTGCAGCGCCATGCGCGTCGCCGCCTCCTGTGAGGAAATGCGGTCGCGAATGTCATAGATGGAGTCCAGCAGCGTGCTCGCGTGGGCGCTGCCGGCGCCAAGCAGCCGCAGCGCGTCGTCCAGGATCGTCTCGTCCAGGCCGAGCCGGCGCGCAATCGCCACGGCATTCGATTTGCCGGGCAGGCCGATCGTCATCTCGTAGGTCGGCGACAGCGTCTCGAGATCGAATAGCAGTGACGCGTTGGTCGCGCCGGGCGTCTGGCTGGCATAGACCTTCAGCTCCGGATAGTGCGTGGCGACAAACGTCGTCGCCCCCCTGTCGCGCAGGAAATTGACGATAGCCTGAGCCAGCGCCGCGCCCTCGGCCGGGTCGGTGCCGGAACCAAGCTCGTCCAGCAAGACCAACGAGCGGTCGTCCACCTGTTCGAGGATGCGCGTAATGTTGGTGATGTGCGCCGAGAAGGTCGAAAGACTCTGCTCAATCGACTGTTCATCGCCGATGTCAGCGAACACGTTGTCGAAAACGGTGAGGCGCGCCCCGACGGCCGGCAGATGCAGGCCGGACTGGGCCATCAACACCATCAGCCCCACCGTCTTGAGACTGACAGTCTTGCCGCCTGTGTTTGGGCCGGTAATGAGGACCAGGAAGATATCCTCGTCAAGCAGGAGATCCGTGGGGACCACTGTTTCCGGCGGTAACAGCGGGTGGCGCGCGCCGCGAATCCAGAGCGTCGAGCCAGGGTGGCGGCTGGCAGGCTGCTCGGCCTGCTTCTGGTGTCGGCTGGTAGAGGTGACACGCCAGGGCACGAACTCTGGCGGAATGGCGTCGATGGCCGCGGCATAGCGGGCGCGGGCGAAGATCAGGTCCAGCTCCGCCAGCCGGTCCACGATGCGCTTGATCGCGTCGCCGCGCTCGGCAACCTGGACCGATAGCTCGGCCAGTATGCGCTGGATTTCCTCTTCCTCTTCGATCTGCAGCGAGCGATACTCGTTGTTCAGCTCGACGGTGTTCATCGGCTCGATCCACAGCGTCGCGCCGCTGCCGCTCTGGTCGTGGACGATGCCGCGAATCTGGCCCTTGAACTCGGCCCGCAGGGGCACAACGTACCGGCCGCCCCGGCTGGTGATGATCGGCTCCTGCAGGAAGCGGCTCATGCTGCTGTTGATCAGCGCCTGGAGCCGTTCGTGAATCCTGCTGTGCGTGATACGGATCGAACGGCGGATGCTGGCCAGCCGGTCGCTGGCGCTGTCCAGTACTTCGCCGCGATCTTCGTCAATCGCCTCGCCGATGGCCTGCACGAGGCGCGGAATCTCCTCAATCAGGTGGGCGATAGCTGCCAGATTGGGGTAACGCTCCTCGACGCGCAGCAGGGCGCGTTGCAGGTTCCGGGCGGCTATCAGCGTGCTGCGTATGTCGAGCAGATCCTCGGCGCGCAAAACAAAGCCGCGCATGGCATTGTCCGCCGCCCGGCGCACGTCGCGCGCGCCGCCTATGGTTGCCTCGCTGCCGGCGTTGAAAAGCTGCAACGCCTCCTGCGTCTCGGCCTGGCGGCGGGCAGCCTCTGCGGCGTCGGCCGTCGGGTGCAGGGCAAGCGCCAGCGCCTGGCCCGCACTGAAGCTCGTATACGAGGCGAGCCGTTCGAGAATCTTATCAAACTCCAGAATCCGCAACGTCTTTTCGTCCATAGGACGCCATTATAACGCTCAAGGACGGTGTATGACCATCAACAGAATATCCGAATCAGGCGGCAATTGAGGTGATAGGTTGATGATGGCGACGGGTCGGGCCGGGGACGAGGTTGGACTCAGCTACTACTTTGGTTAGAATCGAGGCCCGGGATTGAGATCTGCCAAAGGAGATTTGGATCTGCACCACTTTCATCCGGAGACTGCCGGGCTGCCTGCGGTCAGCTTCGAAGGGGTCAGCAAGCGCTTCAAGATGTCGCCGGAACGGCCGCGCACCGTGCTGGAGACGGCTATTGCGCTCCTTCGTATGCAGCGGCGCCCGAAGCAGGAGCTTTGGGCAGTGCGCGACCTCAGCTTCGACCTTTACCGGGGCGAAAGCCTGGGCATCATCGGCCGCAACGGTAGCGGCAAGAGCACGGCGCTGAAGCTCATCGCCCGCATTCTGCGGCCCACCGAGGGCCGGATTACAGTGCGCGGTCGCGTCAGCGCGCTGCTGGAGCTGGGCGCGGGCTTCCATCAAGACCTCACCGGCCGGGAGAACATTTATCTCAACGGCTCCATTCTCGGCCTGCAGCAGAAGGAGATTGAGGCGTATTTCCCGGCGATTGTCGATTTTTCAGAGCTGCACGACTTCATCGACATTCCGGTGAGGCACTACTCTTCCGGTATGTATATGCGCCTCGGCTTCAGCATCGCCATCCACGTGCAGCCGGACATTCTCATCGTAGACGAGATTCTGGCGGTCGGCGACCAGGCGTTCCAGGCGAAATGCTTCGAGCGTATTGAGGCGCTGCAGCAGGCGGGCACGACGATCATCCTCGTCAGCCACAACATGGACATGGTCCAGAAAGTGTGTACCCGTCTCCTCTGGCTGGAACAGGGCCAGCTGCGCAAAGCCGGGCTGACCCACGAAGTGCTGGCCGAGTACACGAGCGAGAACTACCGGCGGCCCGAGGGCCCCGAACGCAGCCCCCAGCGCGCCGCCTTCCGGCGCATGGGCACGCGGGAGGTGGAGATTACGGGCGTGCGCCTCTGCGACGGGGAGGGCCGAGCCGCCACCCGCTTCCGGACCAACGAGCCGATGACGATCGAGATGGAATACGTGGCGCACAAACCAGTCCAGAACCCGGAGTTTGGCCTGGCCCTCTTCCGGCAGGACGGCATCCAGGTCAACGGGCCAAATACCCGTCTCGCGGGCGTGGAGATGGGCCGTGTCGAAGGGCCCGGCGTCGTCCGCTACCATATCGAGCGGCTGCCTCTCCTCCCTGCGCGTTATGAGCTGACCGTGGCCGTACACGACAGCCGGTATCCCGTCGCCTACGATTTTCACGACCATGCCTACCAGTTTGAAGTGGTCGGCGGCGGCACCACGGAGATATACGGGCTGGTTGTCTTCCCGGCGCGGTGGGAGTGGGTCTGTGGTGAAGAGGCAGTGGCGGCGAAGCCGGCGGGTCAGGTAGATTCATGATTTCCTGGCGAGCGTCCGGCGAACGCTGGCTGATGCTGATTCCTGTTGGCCTGTACCTATCGCTGGGCCTGATCTATCTGCTGGCAGTACCCGTCGGGGAGTCGCCCGATGAGCCGGGCCATCTGCAGTGTATCGAGCAGGTAGCGCAATATCGCCGGCTGCCTCGTATCGATCCGTGGCCGAGCGGCGAATGGTGGTCACGCACGACCTTACTCTCCGGCCATATGTGCTATCACATGCCGCTTTACTACGTCGCTGCCGGCTCTCTGCAGCTCGCGGTTCACAGTCTTGGGCAAAGCCCGCTGCATTTCGAGTTCCCGGAAAGCAACCCGGAATGGGTCAACGGCTCGCCGTCCATGTTCGTGCACGAAGGCAACTGGCAGCTGGCCGAAACGCGGGCAGTCACAGCCGTGCGCATCTTCACGCTGGCGATCGGTTTGTTGACACTCTGGGCGACCTACCGGGTGACCGTGGCGCTCTTTCCGGGCCAGCCCGTCCTTGCCCTGGCTGCCGCCACGCTGGTTGCCGGATGGCCCCAGTTCGTCTATATGAGCCGGGCGATCAGTAACGATCTCCTGGCGACGGCGCTCTCGGCAGCCGTCCTGGTTGTGGTGCTACAGGAAGGACGGCCTTCGCGCTACCCGCTGGCAGCCGGCCTGGCCAGTCTGGCGTTCCTGACCAAACTGACGGCGGCCTTTACGGCGGGCATCGTCCTGGCAGCCTTTGCCCTGGAATTCTGGCAACGGCCGGCACAGCGGAGAGAATTGGCCCGTGCCGGCTTCCCGATGGCCGCTATTTTCGCCGGCAGCGTCGCCCTGATCGCCCTTGTACCGGCGTTGCGCGAACCCCTTGTCAGAGGCGTGCGTGCGTTTGCCGGTGTTTCTCCGGCAGCCTCCAGCACCGCGTATTGGCTTGACGTGCTGAAGCTTACAGCCAGCTCTGGCTGGGCTCGTTTCGGCTGGATGAATGTTGCCGCGCCGGCATGGCAGGCATACGCCTGGTGGCTGATCATCCTCGGCGGCGCGGTAGGGGGCCTGTTCGCCCTGTGGCGCCGCCACCCCCGGCCGTCTTCGTTTCTGATCGCCATCCTCGTGCTCTGGACAGTGGCCGTGCTCGCCGGTTATCTGCGCATTAACCTGAACCGGTTCCAACCCCAGTTCCGTTTCGCCTTCGCTCTGCTACCTGTACTGGGCGGGCTGGCGGCTGGCGGCTACCGGAACTGGCTCGGGCGCCGGTCCTACCTGGGCGTTGGGGTCTTGGCCCTGGCGCTTTTTTTTGTTAATCTATGGCTGATCTTTCAGCTAGTAATACCGGCCTACGCTATGTAGGCCCCTCAAAAGGGAAACTATGACTCGCTTTCTCTCACGACCCCTTCTTCTGCTCATTACGACTGTACTGCTTGCCGTTGCCGTGTTGGTTGTCCAACGGACAGGCAACGTGTCAAGCGCTACTCTGCAAGAAGAACCGCTGGGGCAGACTGACACAACGCCCAATAGCTGCCGGTACGGTACTTCAGGCATCGGTACCCACGCCAACTTTGTTGACGACATGCGCCTGGGCTGGATCATTGACTTCAACGCTCGCCCGCCATCGCCCATAGCCGGCGTCGAATATATGCCAACCGTACGCATCGAGCAGCAGCGCGACGGGTCGGGAGCGCGGATAAACGCCTATAACCTGGTGTCGCCCCCAAGCATGGCGGCGCTGGAGACTCTGGTTAGCAACAATCCGGGGCTGGTATGGCAGATCGGCAACGAAGTCGATCGCTACCAGTGGCAGGATGACCTCTGGCCTCAGGCCTACGCCAAAGCCTACCACGACATCTACTACACGATTAAGGCCAACGACCCCACAGCTCAGGTAGCCCCGTCCGCGCTCGTGGAGGTAACGCCGGGCCGCCTGCAATATCTGGACATTGTCTGGAACGAGTACAGGAGATTGTACGGCGAACCGATGCCCGTCGATGTCTGGAACATGCACATTTACATCCTCCCCGAAGCGGAGTATGACCAGAATGGCAATCTGGTCTACTCACGGGCGGCCATTGCGCTAGGAACCGATCCGTCTCTGGCGATCCTGTTCAGTGGTGGGAACCCGGCGCTCTGCGGCAACACGAACGTCTACTGCTACGCGGAACACGACGACATCAACATATTCATAGAGCAGGTTGTTGCGATGCGCACCTGGATGAAGGCGCATGGGCAGCAGAACAAGCCGCTCATCCTGACCGAGTTCGGCACGCTCTACCCCTACAGGGAAGCGTCCGATCCGCCCGAGGGAAGCTGCGACACCTGCTATAGCCTGAAGGACGAATATGGCAACGTCTTCGACCGGACGCGCGTTACAAACTTCATGAACGCAACGCTCGACTACCTGGAGAACACAACCGATCCGGCCCTGGGTTACCCGGATGACAATTACCGCCTCGTCCAGCAGTGGAACTGGTATGCCATACAGGACGGCAGCCCGTTCTTCTCCAGCAATCTCGTGCAAGACGACGGCAGCGCACTGACGCCGATGGGACAGACGTATAAGGCCAGAAACATCGCGCAGGGCTTCGACATCAACCTGCGCCTGTCGCAGACGTATGCCATCCCCGTCTGGTCAGGAGGCGGTACGGCCACAGCCAGGCTGACGGCTACCATCCGCAACAACGGCAACGTGCCGACGCAGGCGCCGGTAAAGGTGACCTTTGCCAGCGACGCGGGGATGAACAATGTCATTGGAGAGGTAGAGATCCCGGCCGGCGTTATGGGCTGTGCTACTCGCCCCTACACCGTCTCGGTTGACTGGCCTGGCCTGACGCCCGGTCTCCACCGCTACTGGGTCAAAGTTGACAGGGAGAACGTCATCCCTGAGACAGTTGAGGGAGATAACAGCGGCTCTAGCTTCGTCCTGGTCGATCCGCAACAGATGTTGCTGCCGAGGCTGACCCGCTAATCAGCTCGGCGATCATTAAGAGGTAAGAAAAAGCAGGCGGCCCCGCCATTGGGGTCGCCTGCTTCTTTTTGCCTTCTAGTGATCTGCCTGCTTGAACTGCTTCTCCCCCGCGCGAATTGGCACCTTCAGCCAGTTCTCGCGGGGCGGCAGGGGACAGCTGTAATCCTCATTATAGGCGCAGTAGGGGTTGTAGGCGTAGTTGAAGTCGATCTCGATCCGATTGTCGCCGAGGGGGCGGAGGCCCGGGCGGTGGTTATCCAGATAGCGGCCTGCACCATACGTTTCGGCGCCGTTGGTTGCATCCTTGAAGGGCAGGAAGAAGTCGCCGTAGGTCGGATCCTGATAGATAACAACGCTCGTTTCTTCCCCGTCTACCTCAAAGGTGAAGCGGCCCCATCGGCGGTAATAGCGGGTGTCGCCTGTGCTCGTCTGCATCTCCACAAGGGGCTCGTCGTCGCCAAAGCGTTCCACCTCGCCGGTAAAACGGTAGGAAGCATCGGCGTCGTAGTAGTCCAGCCCCTCAAAAACCTCCTGCTGTAGCGGGTCCAGCGGCGACTGCGGGTGCATGCCCAGCATCTCGTCAATCTCGGCCCGAAAGTGGGCCAGCCGCGCCGCGTATTGGTTGGGATCACTCATTTCCTGTCTCCGGGCTTTTGTAACTACCTCAAACAGAAAAAGGATACCCGGTCAGGATATCCTTTTCATTAGCGGAGAGGGTGGGATTCGAACCCACGGTGACCTCACGGCCACAACGCTTTTCGAGAGCGCCCCATTCAACCACTCTGGCACCTCTCCAGTTGTTTAGTTGTCGTCAGACTCACGCCGCTGGTCGCGCAGCCGGCGGAAAAAGCCCTGCAGCAATTCGGCAGCCTCCTCCTCCAGCACACCCGTGGTCACTGCCACGAGGTGGTTGAAGCGCGGCTCGCCGAGCACGTCCACGATCGTGCCGCCGGCCCCAAAGCGGGTGTCCGGCGCGCCGTAGACCAGCCGTTCCAGCCGGGCCTGGATCATCGCCCCGGCGCACATCGGGCAAGGCTCCAGCGTCGCGTAGAGCGTCACCCCGATGAGGCGCCAGTTGCGCAGGTAACCGGCGGCCTGGCGGAGCGCGATCATCTCGGCGTGGGCTGTGGGGTCCTGGTCGGACTCTTTGCGGTTGTATCCGGCGCCGATAATGCGACCGTCGTAGACCGCGATGGCCCCGACCGGGACTTCGCCAAGCGCCGCTGCCTGCGCCGCCTGTTCCAGTGCAAGCCGCATCCAGCGCTCATCTGCTGCCTGGCTACCATTCATGCTAACGTGCGTGTTCCTGACGTCCGGCAATTATAGCAGAGCGGCCGGACGACCGCCACATTTCGACGCCCTTCTTATGAATCGCCCGCGACTGCTCTACGCTCCCTTTTTTCCCCTTACCGCTCATGATACACTACGATTGTACCAGAGGTGCAAGAGCGGGTCACTGCTGGAACTTCCAGGGGTGTTCGCCCGTCTCAGAGCTGGCCCATGTAAACAACTTTCCTTGCCGGCGGTTACGCCCAGGAGCTAGACGAAGACAATGCGCAAATACCTTCTCCCTCTGCTTATAGCCCTGCTGCTGGCGGCGGCAGCCTGTCGCCGCGGCGAGGAGACCCCGACGCCGACGCAACCACCTACCCGCGGGGCAACGGCAACGCAGCCCGCCCCAACCGCCACGGCCCGCCCGGCGACCCCTGAGGCGCCCGCCGCGACGCCGGAAGGAGTGCTGGATCTCGGGCGCATCGATCCCGACGATATCGACTGGGCGCCGCAGGTCATCGCCAGCAGCCCGCTGCCCGGCGAAGAGACGCTGCTCGACGGCGCCATCACCATCAAGTTCGACCAGCCGATGGACCAGGAGTCGGTGGAGGACGCATTCACCATCGAGCCAGCCGGCGGGCGCGAGCCCGTTGAAGGCGCTTTTTCCTGGCCCCAGCCTGATACAGTCGTTTTTACGCCCGCCTCGCTGGAGCGCGCGCAGAACTATCGGGTGCTCATCGGCGCCCGCGCCGCCGGCCGCAACGGACAGCGCATGGAAGAGCCGGTGCAGCTCCTGTTCCAGACGACGGGCTTCCTGGAAGTCGCTCAGACGATCCCGGCGGCGGACAGCAGCAACATTGGCGTCGACGCCAGTATAACTGTTCTCTTTAACCGGCCGGTCGTCCCTCTGGTCAGTACAGGGCAGCAGGCCGGGCTGCCGCAGCCCCTGGAGATTGAGCCGGCCGTCGAGGGACGCGGCGAGTGGATCTCCACGAGCATCTATCGCTTCACCCCCGACGAGGGTTTCCAGGGCGCAATCACATATGAGGTAACCATCCCCGCCGGCCTGGAAGACGTGACCGGCGCTGTGCTGGAAGAGCCGGTGAGCTGGTCGTTTACCACGCTGCAGCCCAGCGTGGCCGAGACGACGCCGGCTAACGGCGACGTCGACGTTGCGCCGACCACGGCGATCACGGTCACCTTTAACATGGACATGGACCGCGCCTCGACCGAGGCCGCCATCTCGCTGCAGCCGTCCCATCCGCTCTCTTTCTCCTGGCAGGACGACCGCACGGTCGTGGTCACGCCGGAGGAGATGCTGGCCCTGGGCGCCAACTACACGCTCACCGTCGGCGCGCAGGCGCGGGCGGCGTCGGGCCGGGCGACGCTGGACGCGACCACGAGCAGCTCCTTCATGACCGTACCGCTGCCCAGGGTTACGCGCACATTCCCAGGCAGCGGTCAGCTCGCCGACTACTACGACTACGGCGTCTCTATCGAGTTCAGCGCGCCCATTGACCCCGATACGATTGAAGGCCGCATCCAGATCAACCCGGCTCCGGCCGACTTCGACTATTTCGTCAGTGGCAAGTACGTGAATCTGGATTTTCCTCTGGCGCGTGAAACCCAGTACGAGGTGACCATTCCCGCCGACGTCGCCGATCCTTACGGCAACACGCTGGGCTCGCCCTATACCTGGCAGTTCACGACCCCTGCCGAGCTGCCCGTCGTCTCGCTGAACCTGCCGCTGTATGTCAGCCAGCTACCCGCCGCGCCGCCAAACACGGTTGACATCGTCTACCGCAACGTGACGACGATCAACGCCGTGCTTTACGATCTGGGGCTGCCGGTGACCTTGCTGACCGAGCCCTACCGCGCTCAGGAGATGAGTGCTCCCGGCCCGGCGCTGCGTGAATGGAACCTGCCGGTGGAAGCGCCGCACAACGTCGCCCAATTCACCACCCTCGACCTCGGCGATATCTCGTCTGGCGTCTACTTGTTGTACGCTTCGTCCCCGCAACTCCCCGATCGCTACTGGCAGAACCAGCGCAACGTCGTCGTCATCGGCGACACAAACATTGTGGTCAAAGAGATGTTCGGCGCGGTGCACGTCTGGGTCACCGACCTGAACAGCGGCGCGCCCGCTGCCGGGCGTAACCTGACGCTCTACGATATCAACGGCACCGAGATCGGTACGGCTACCAGCGATAGCAGCGGCTTTGCCAGTTTCAGCTACCAGCCGCCGCGCGATTATCTGCCCGGCGTGGTCGTGGTCAGCGAGCAGCCGGGCGAGGCCGGCTTTGGCGTGGGCAGCAGCACGTGGAGCGGCGACGTATCGCCGTGGATGTTCGACGTGAGCGTTACCTCCAGTGACGAGGCCGACGAGTTCGCCTACATCTACACCGACCGGCCGATCTACCGGCCCGGCGACACCGTCTACTATCGCGGCATCGTGCGCCAGCCGAACTACGCTCGCTATGGGCTGCCCGAGCGCGATCAGATCACCGTGCGGGCCGAATACGTCTCGTTCTTTGAGCCGTCCGAACAGCTCGGCTACGAGGTTACGCTGCCGCTCGACGAGTACGGCGCGTTTTCCGGCGAATACGTTATCCCGGAGGATGCTTCGCTGGGCACCTATCAGCTCTTCCTGCCAATTGAGGGACCGAGCACGGGCAACACGCGCATGTTCACCGTCGCCGAGTACCGCCGGCCGGAGTTCGCCGTCACGGTCACACCAGAGATGACACAGACCGTGCGCGGAGATGAGGTTGACGTCGTCGTCGAGGCGCGCTACTTCTTCGGCGCGCCCGCCAGCGACCTGGAGCTGTTCTGGACGGTCTACGAGCTGCCCTACCGGCTGCCGTGGAATACGACGCCCTACTACAGCTTCACAACGGAAGATTTCTTCTACTACTTCCCGTCCGAGATGGATTCTGCCGGCTATTACGGCAACTACGTTACCCAGGGCGGCGGGCGCACCGACGCCGACGGCCGCTTCGTGATTACGCTGCCGGCCGATCTGCTGGCCGAAGTCGAGGCCGGCAGCCGCAAACTCACCGTCGAAGCGACGATCCGTGACCTGGGCGAGTTCCCCATCACCGGACGGACGGAAATCATCTTCCACGCCGCCGACCTGTACGTGGGCACCGCGCCGGCTGGTTACCTGAACGAAGCCGGGGAGGAAACGGCCGTCCAGCTCATTACGGTCGATTGGGACCGCGAGCCGGTAGCCAACCAGACGGTGGAGGTCGTCTTCTACGAGCGTGAGTACGAGCGAATCGAGGAGACCCGGCCCGGCTTCGGCGATCGCTGGGAGCCGGTGGACACGGAAGTGGCCCGCACACAGGTGCAGACAGACGCCGATGGCGAGGCTGTAGCGAGCTTTGTACCCCCGGCCGGCGGCACCTACCGGGCCGTATCGACGGTCACCGACGCTGCGGGCCGCAGCCACAGCAGCAGCACCATCTTCTGGGTAACTGACAGAGATTTCGTCGGCTGGCCGGTCAACACCGACGCCAAGCGGATGGAGCTGACCGCCGACCAGCCCGTCTATGCGGCGGGCGACACCGCCAGCGTGCTCGTCCAGTCGCCCTTCCCCGGGCCCGTCAACGCCTGGCTGACGATTGAACGGGGCACGCTGATCGAACAGCGGCTGATAACGCTGCAAAGCAACAGCGAAGTCGTGGAGATTCCCGTGACGGATGCCTTCGCGCCCAACGTCTTCGTGACCATCGTCGCCGTCCAGGGAGCCGGCGAAGAGCAGGTCGCCGACATCCGCATGGGCCTCGTCGAGCTGATCGTGCCGCCCGACCAGTTCGCCCTCAACGTCGCCCTGACCCCGCAGGCCGACGTCTTCGGGCCGGGCGACACAGTTAGCTATGAGATCCGCGTTACCGACGCGATGGGCCAACCCGTGGAAGCCAGCGTCTCTCTGGCGCTCGTGGACCTTGCCGTGCTGACCCTGCAGGAGGACAACGCGCCGCACATCCTGGACGCCTTCTACGAGCGCCAGCCTTATCGCAGCGTGATCGGCGCCGGCCTCTTCGTCAGCGGCGAAGGGCTGCCGATTGACGTGCCGGAAGAGGTTCTGGGCCGGGGCGGCGGCGGTGGCGGCGGGCCCGAGCTGGGCCTGGATGCGGGCGCCCTCGTGGAAGACCAGGAAGAAGGGTTGGACGCCCGCCGCAACTTCCCCGACACGGCCTTCTGGCGCGCCAGCGTGACCACCGGCGCCGGCGGCGCCGCGACAGTCGAGATCCCCCTGCCCGATACGCTGACGACCTGGCGCCTGAGCGCCAAGGCCGTCACCACGGATACCGAAGTCGGCCAGTCCAGCGTGGACATCATCACCACCCTGCCGCTGCTGCTGCGGCCGGTGACGCCGCGCTTCTTCACCGTCAACGACATGGTGCAGATCGGCGCCGTCGTCAACAACAGCACCGGCCAGCCCCTCGACGTCACCGTCTGGCTCGAAGCAGAGGGCGTAACGGTGGAGGGCGAGAGCAGCCAGGAAGTGAGCGTGCCGGCCGGCGGGCAGCAGCTCGTTCGCTGGCCGGTCACCGTGCTCGACGTGGAGGCGGTGGACCTGACCTTCCGCGCAGAAGGCGGCGGGTTCCGCGATG
>JAAYYY010000558.1 GCA_012515125.1 Chloroflexota bacterium | reverse complement strand
CTGCTGCGCTACCGCAGCTTCGACGTACACGGCATCCTCAATGGCCTTGATACGGACGAGTGGAATCCCGCTGCCGACGGGCGACTGGCGGCGACGTTCGGACCCGGTGACTGGGAGGCGCGCCGGAAGAACCGCCGCGCCCTCCAGGAGCTGGCCGGGCTGCCGCAGCGAGAGGACGTGCCAGTTGTCGCCATGGTCTCCCGCCTCGACTGGCAGAAGGGACTGGACATTACGGGGCACGTGATCCACCGGCTGCTCAACGGCGAGGCCGGCGATGCCCAGTTCGTCGTCCTGGGCACCGGGGAGAAGCAGTACGAAGATATGTTCGCCCATCTGGCGGGCTACCATCAGGATAAGATGACCGCTATTCTGGAATACAATGCCGGCCTCGCGCCTATGATCTATGGCGGCAGCGACATCTTCCTCATGCCTTCGCTCTATGAGCCCTGCGGTCTGGGGCAGCTCATTGCCATGCGCTACGGCAGTGTCCCGGTCGTGCGGGCCACCGGTGGGCTGGTCGATACCGTAGAGGATATGGTTACCGGCTTCTCCTTTCACCAGCATTCAGCCGACGCTTTTTGGGATGCTCTGGCGCGGGCGCTCTACATCTATCGCCACGACCGGGAGAACTGGCGTGCCATCCAGCTCAACGGCATGAACGCCGACTTCTCCTGGGAACGCTCCGCACGCGGTTACGAGCAGCTTTACGAGTGGGCTAAGGCTCGCGTCCGCGGCTGGTAGGAGGTCTGCCTGTGATTCCCGTTCCCGCGTTATTGACCGAACGGCTGGTCATCCGGCCCCTGTCAATGGGCGATCTGGAGGACGTCTACCGGCTGCTGGACGAGCAGGAGGGCAGTGCACGGACTGAACCCGAGGGGCGGCAGGCGCGCGCCGACTGGCTCCAGTGGACGGTTCTTGGGTATGAACAGCTTGCCAGGCTCCACCAGCCACCGTTTGGCGAGCGGGCAATTACCCTGCATGACAGCGGAGAGCTTGTCGGCCTTGCCGGCCACACGCCCGTCTTTGATGCCCTGCCGCAGATATCCGCACTGGCGCCGCCCGGCGGGACGTTGCAGGGGGTGAATGCCTGTGAGCTGGGACTCTATTATCACGTCGCGCCGGCTTGGCGCCGGCAGGGCATTGCCCGCGAAGCGGCGCAGGCGCTAAGCGACTTTGCCTTTGCGCAGCTGCACGTCTGGCGCATTGTCGCGACGACGACATACGACAATGAGGGTTCGCAGGCGGTGATGCGCCGGCTTGGCATGGCGATTCTCACTAACCCACGCCCCGACCCGTTCCACCTACAGATTGCGGGCGTGCGCTACAACCCGGCGGTATTGCAGGCGAAGCGCTGACCAATCTGCATGGGGTTATAGGGCATCTCCTATCCCGTGTTCTCCCCGCAACCCTCTGTCCAGTAAGGCCAGTCGCCATCGACCAGCGCGTTGGCCTCCTCCGGCCCCCAGCTGCCGCGCCTGTAGGTGTGTAGCGGCGGCGCGCCCTCTCCCTCCCAGCCGGCGATGATGCTGTCGATCAGCTTCCAGGCAATCTCGATTTCATCCGCGCGCGTGAAGAGAGCCGCATCGCCATGGAGCGCATCGAGCAGCAGGCGCTCGTAAGCTTGGGGCAGCTCATCACTGCCGAACGAATCGGAATAGTGGAACTCCATATCCACTGACTTCATCTCGACGGCGGCGCCGGGCACCTTAACCTCGAAGCGCAGATGGATACCCTCGTCGGGCTGGATACAGAGGGCGATATAGTTCGGCGTCAGGGGCTCGCCGAGCGATCGGTCGAACAGAATGTGGGGCGGGCACTG
>JAAYYY010000557.1 GCA_012515125.1 Chloroflexota bacterium | reverse complement strand
TGCTCATCGCCCTCCTTTGTAACGGCCGCAACAGGTTCGGCCCATCGCCGGTCCGTTACTGGAACAGATTTTCCCCTGAATTAACCAGGGCGGGACCCGCTGTACCGGTCCGGCTGCAATCGCGCGAGGCCGGACCGTAGGTCCAGCGCCCTAGGGGTTACCGCTGGGGGCAGTGCCCTTGTGCCGCCGCCACGGCATGCCCTTCCCCCGGCCGAAGTCGCCCCCGCGACCGTTGCCGTTGGGCGGCCCGCCGACCTCTTCGAGCACTTCGTATTCGTTGTAGTAGGTGTAGTAGTTATTCTTGCTCGGATCGAGCCGGTTCAGGGCAATACCCAGAATGTGCGCCGTCGTCTCACGCATTCGCTTGATCGCTTCGCGCAGGTCGCCGCGCCGGATAGAGCCGGCCGACGTGATCAGGAGCACGCTATCCACCTGCGAGCCGAGGATGACCGCGTCGGCCATCGCCAGCACCGGCGGGCTATCCAGGATCACGTAGTCGTACTCCGCCGACACCGCATCCAGAATCGCCTGGATGGTGCGGAAGCTGAAGGTACCGGCGTGCGCGTCCTTATGCCGCCCGCTGGTCAGCACGAAGAGCCCGGGCTCCGGTTGCGGCCGCATCAGCTGGTGCAGCTCGCGCCTTACTTCTTCAGCGCTGGCGCCGATAACCCACGGCTGCAACAGATTGGCGAATCCCAGCGCATTCGGCAGGCCGAAGAGCTTGTGCTGCATCGGCCGGCGCAGGTCGCCGTCGATCAGAAGCACGCGATAGCCACCCTGGGCCATCGTCAGCGCCAGATTCGCCGAGATGAGCGACTTACCCTCATTCGGCCGTGGGCTGGTCACGAGAAGCGTGCGCAGCGCGTGTGCTCCTGGAGAAGTGCGAATGGCCGTGTGCAGCGCGCGGAACGTCTCGGCCGTTAATGATAGCGCGTCTGTACGCATCACCAGCCGGCGGCCTTCGCTGACGTCGCCAAAGTCAGGAATTCCCGGCAGGACCGGAATATCCGTAATTGCCGCAACGTCAGCCTCCGTGCGCACGGTATCATCCAGATAGTCGAGGAACAGCGCCGCCCCTGCTGCCAGCACCAGACCGATAGTGGCGGCTGTCAGCACCGTCATCGCCCGCGCCGGGCCAATAGGACGGGTGGGCAGGGACGCCGGCTCGATGATCGACAGCGTATTGATCGCGCCGCGCCCCGTATTAGCCAGCAACGAGGAAAAGTTCGCCTGCAGGGTGCGATGTTTGTCTTCCAGCGTGGCTACCTCGCGCTCCAGCCGTTCGATGTCCCGGGCGCTGAAAGCTCCTTCCAGCTCCAGCCGCTTGGCCTCCAGCTCGCTCTCGGTCTGCTCGATGTTGGCTTGCAGGCTTGCCAGCTGCTGGTTGACGAAAGCCTCCCTTTCCTCGTCTTCAGGCTGGGGCGCGGTTGGGCTGCGCCGGATCAGCTGGTTAGCCAGCTCATTGGCGACGGCCTGGGCGCGCTGCGGGTTGCTGTCCGTCACCACAATCTCCAGTAGCTGGCTGTTGGGCAGCGTCCGCGCTACATAGGCCGGCAGAGCGTCGAGACCCAATACGGCCATCGTCTCGTCGCGTACGATCCGCATGTTGGCAATACTGGCATAAGTCGCCGCCAGCTGCTGCCCCAGGTTCAGCTCGTTGCCGCTCGGGTTCGGGTTTTCGAACGTGCTGCCCAACACGAGCACCGTGCGCGCCTGGTAAACGGGCGCTTGCCGGCTAACCGCCAGATAGCTGGAAATACCGGCCAGCGCCGCCGCACCCAGCAGCAACCACCACCATTTTAGAAAGATAGATAGAATACGGTTCAGGTTCATTGGCTCTCCTTAACCCTCAGGCGCATCCGCCCAACGACTATGTTGATAAGCGCGACCTTCCTGTGGGCTATAACTCCATTAGCGCGCTAGCTTTGCTCCTGCGCCATCTCGCGGAGAACCGAGCAGATAAGGTGCTCGATAACGAGATGGAGATCCTCGACGTGCTCGATACGCGAGCTGGGTACGTGTACATTCAGCGCCGCCAGCGAAGATAGCTCGCCTCCGTCAAAACCCGTGAAGGCAATGGTCGGCGCGCCTGACGCGTTGGCCACCCGCACGGCTTCCAGCACGTTGGGCGAGTTGCCGCTGGTAGAGATAGCGATCACCACGTCGCCGGCGTCGACAAGACTGGCCAGCTGCCGCGCAAAGACGTTCTCATATCCCTCGTCGTTGCCATAGGCGGTGAGAATCGCCATGTTGTCCGCGAGGCCGATAACCCGGAAGTCGGGCACGCCCATTACCCGTGTGTTTTTGGCCAGATCACAGACAAAATGCGAGGCCGTCGAAGCGCTGCCTCCGTTGCCCATAATAAAGACCTTCCGCTGGGCCAGCCGGGCCTCATGGAGCATCGTGATCGCCTGTTGAATACTGTCGGCGGGCAGGCGGTCCACCGTCTGCTGTAAAGCTACTAGATAGCTCCTGATTCGCTCCATGAAATCTGCCTCCTTCGTTGGGCGCCGCGAGCTAATGACGCTGGTAATTGAAGATGACTTTGCTGCCGTCGGCTTCCAGGCGAAAGGGCAGCTCCTGCATGCCGGACAGGGCGCTGCGTACGGCATCTTGCCGGCGATGGGGGCAGTAGAGCAGCAAGAAGCCGCCTCCCCCGGCGCCCGTTATCTTGCCGCCCAGGGCGCCGGCCTTTCGGGCCGCCTGATAGGCGTCGTCGAGAACGCCGTTGCTGATCTGGCTGGCGAGCTGCTTCTTCAGCTGCCAGCTCTCGTGCAACAGCTCGCCGAACGTATCCACTGCGCCGGCCAGCAACGCATCGCGCGCCGTGTAGGCCATCCGCTTCATCTCACACAGCACGGCAATGCGGTCCTGGATGTTCATCTTCTGCTGGGTCAGGATCGTTTCCGCACGGCGCGTGACACCCGTGAAGAAGAGCATCGTGTTCTCGTTCAATTGCCGCGCGGTCTGGGCATTCAGCTCCACCCGGTCGCTGCAGACCCCGCCGTCCTTGTGGAACTCCATCAGGCGGAGGCCGCCGTAGGCAGCGATGTACTGATCCTGAACGCCGATCGGCTTGCCTAACACGTCAATCTCGATCTCGCACGCCTGCTGGGCCAGCGTCTCGGCGCTAACCAACTCGCCGCGCAGGCTGTGTAGGGCGTGGAGCGCGCCGACGGTGACCGTGCTGGACGACCCCAGACCGGAGCCGGCCGAGGGGATGTCGCCCATCGTCGTGACCTCGACCCCCTCCGTGACGCCCATCATGCGCAGCGCCTCGCGGATCAGCTCGTGCTGGATTTCGTCGAGGCTGTCCACCATCTCCGTCTTGGTGTAGCCAACACGTAGCTTGCGATCGAAGCGCCGCTTGACTGTGACGAAGATGTACTTGTCGATGGCGGTGGTGAGCACGGCGCCGCCTTCGGCCCGGTAGAAGCCCGGGAAGTCGGTACCTCCGCCGAAAAAACTCACTCGTAGGGGAGTCTGGACAATGATCATCGGATTCGTTGACTCCTGATATCAGGCAGCAGGGTAGCCGGCCGGCCCTGTGGCATCGAGCGTGGTTTCCGTTCCCAGATACCGATCAACCACGTCCAGCAGCTTGTGCGGCCGGAATGGTTTGGTGAAGTAACCGGCAGCCGCGTCAAAAAACTGGCCGTTCAGCTCAGAAGTCCTGCGCGGCTGCACAGTTAGGATCATGACCGGAATGTCGCGAAGCTCAGGCGAAGCCTGTATCTGCTGATAGATCTCCCAGCCGCTAACATTGGGCATCATCAGGTCAAGAAGGACAAGATCCGGCTTCAGCCGCTGCAGCGCCTCCATCCCTTCCTCGGCCGCCAG
>JAAYYY010000556.1 GCA_012515125.1 Chloroflexota bacterium | reverse complement strand
TTCTTTCATGGCCTGGGTCAAGCGAGAGCGACGCTGGCGCTGGTGGGCCCTTCCCGGACTCTTGCTTCTGAGTCTCGCCGCTGCACTGGCTTATCGGCTTGCCGGGCTGCGCGTCCTGCGTCTGGTGCCCGGGCGCTACCGGGCGCTGCTTCGCGCTTACTTTGAGGCAGACATCGTCGTGAGCAGCGCCGGCAATTTCCTCTACAGCAGTGGTTATGTGGGATTGGCTTTCCTCGTTTCCATTTACACGATGGCCTACGCACTGCTTGCCGGCAAGCCTCTCTACAACATGCCCCAGAGCATCGGCCCACTGCGCCGCCGCTGGGAAAAGCGCCTCATGCGCTGGATCGTTGTTCGCATGCCGCTGTTCCTCGTCCGCGAGGCTATTTCGCAGCAGCAGCTCGAGGAAATCGGCGCCTGGCACGCCGGCTGCCGTCTCGTGCCAGACCTGGCGTTTGCCCTGCAGCCGGCGTCCCGTGCCACGGGCGAGCAGTTGCTGCGCCGCAACGGTATTGTTCCGGGAACAGGGCCGCTTCTGGGCGTAACCCTGATCAACTGGGGCGCACAGAAACTTCAATTCCGGGGCCAGCAGCTTTACGAAACTTCGGTCGCCGAGGCAATCCGCGCCTTCGTCGGCGAGCAGGGCGGGCGCTGTGTCCTCTTCGCCCAGGTCCGCGGTCCTTCGGCTGTCGAGGATGACCTGGTGCCCGCAAGGCGCGTTCGCGACATGCTGTGTGATCTGGGCGACGCAGTGGTTCTTGTCGAGGATAAAGTATCGCCGGCCGAGCTGAAAGCAGCTTATGGATGCATGGACCTGTTTATGGGAACCCGTCTACACTCGAATATCTTTGCCCTTTCCGAGCTGGTGCCGGCACTCACAATCCAGTATCAGCCGAAGACGGCAGGTGTGCTGCGTTTGCTCGGGCTGGAACAGTGGGTCATTCTGATCGAGGATGCCAGTGAGGAACGGCTGCGGGCGTCGCTATCGCGCCTGTGGACAGAACGGGAGACAGTTCGCGCCTACCTGCAACAGCGGCTCCCGCCAATTACCGAAGAAGCCGGCCAGATTGGCACGCTCATCGCCGACCACTACAAGACAAGGCTATGAAACCGGCCCGTGTTCTGGAGATCATTAGCGGTTTTGCCGTCGAAGGGCCGTTGGGTGGCATCGAGCGTTTTGGTATCGAGCTGGCCCAGCGGCTGGATCGCACGCAGGTCGAACCGATAGTCTACGGCCTCTGGTCCTACGAGGCTCCCTACGAGGAGAGATGGCTCCGGAAATTGCGGGAAAGCGGGATCGAAGCGTTTATGCCCGCTGTGTGGAGCGAGGAGGCGCCCTATCGCGCCTTCGTCAGGACGGTGAGAGAAGCCCGGCGCCACCTCAGGGGGCAGCGCGTGGATATCATCCACAGCCACTGCCAGTTTGGCGACGTTGCCGCTTTGCTTTTGCGCCGCCAGCTGGGGGCTACCGCGCTCGTGCGAACCGTCCATAACGAGCGCGAGTGGGGAAGGCGACCGGGCCGGCGTCTCCTGCTAACCAACCTGCTCTTTCCTATTGTGTTCGATGCCGAACTGGCTGTCTCGCAGAAGGTGGTAGACAACTTACAGGGACGGCCCCTATCGCGCCTGCTGCGCCGGCCGGTGCACAAGGCCTACAACTCCCTGAACTTTGCTCGTATTGAGCAGGTATCTGTCGACCGGGCAGCGAAGAAGCAGAGTTTGGGGATCCCCCCGGATGCTTCCGTCGTAGGGACGATTGGTCGGCTGATGCCCCAGAAGGGGTATCACGTATTGTTGAAGGCGGCGGAAATTGTCCTTGCCCGCCGGCCCGAGACTTACTTTCTCATCATCGGGCGTGGCGAACTCGAGGAGGAGCTTCGCGAGCTGGCTGCGGCGCTGAACATCGAGCACCGCGTCATCTTTACAGGGCCGCGTACGGACATCGAAGAGCTGTTGCCCATCATGGATCTCTTTGCCAATTCGTCTCTGTGGGAGGGCTTGCCGACCGCGATTCTCGAAAGCATGGCCGCTCGCGTGCCCGTAATCGCCACGCGTGTTTCTGGCAACACAGAGCTGATCGAAGACGGTGTGACGGGACGTCTGGTGATGCCGGAGGATGCCGAAGGGTTGGCGCGGGGCATTATGGAAATGCTTGCTGCCTCCCCGGAAGAAAGAGCTGCCATGTGTGCGAAGGCGTATGCGTACGTGCGGGCAAACTTCTCGATTGACCGGGTGGCCCGCCAGCACGAGGCGCTTTATCGAGAGCTCGTCAACTATTCGTCATAGCGCGGGGGCCCCACGTTCGCGAGGCTGCTGCATCCCGGCTGGCTTGCTGAGGATGGCCACATAATTCTTGGGATAGCCGCCTCTCTGAAACTTCAAGCGTGTCTCCAGTCGGTGAAAGAGGACGGAACAGCCAGCCGCGCCGAGCTTCAGAAACAGGAAGATGGGCACAAGTAGATATCCGGCAAATCCCGGGGTGATGTCGGCAGGGCGGAGGGGCAGATTGCGCGCCATACCTCCCAGCTGGTAGGCCACTGTGCCGAAGTATCCTTCGAGCCAGTCCAGCCGCTCGACGTCGAAGCCACCCTGTTCAAAGAGATGGCGCAGAGCGTATTGGGTATAACGGTAAAAATCGTATGGCTGTTCGTGTTCTTCAAAGAACAGCGGTCCGGAATAGAGCATCTTGCCGCCGGGTTTCAGAACACGATTCAGCTCGGCCAGAACTGTCCCCGGCTCCGGTAAATGCTCCATGACCTGCGTGAAGACGATGAAGTCAAAGCGACAGTCCTCGACGGGAATATCCTTCAAATCGCAGACATAAGTAGAAGGGGCATAAGCCTTCTGGCTTACCTGCTCGAAGTCCGCCGACTCGTACCGGGTATGCTGGTAGAGATAGCGATAGGGCGCCTCGCCTGCCCCGGCGTCCAGGACCAGGGCGCCGTCGGGGATTTTTGCGGCGAACGCCTCATTCTCCTGCTGGAGGCGGTAGCGGGATGAGTTGAAGGTAAGCAGGTTTCTGAAGAAGCTCACGTCACGGACGCCGCTTACTGATGGTCAGGGCAGTGGGATATCGACGCGCAGGGTGCCGACGTCTGTAATCTCGCCGGCAGGCACTTCCCATACCTGAGCGGACTCGCCGGAGCTGCTTTCGATGATATCGTAGCTATTTGTCTCGACATTCCCTACGACGATGACGTACTCTGCGGCGTCCACACCCTCAAATATGAAGCGACCGTTAATATCGGTAAGCGCGCCAGGGCTGTTGGCACCGTCAAGCACAAAGCTGCCGATATTTTCCGCGTTGTAGAAGACCTGGGCCAGACGCACCGTCATGTTGACGTGCGGCTCATTCGTCGCGGAGGAGACGACATAGCCTGTCACTGTTCCCAACCCAGGCTCGGGTGTGGGCACAGGGCGATCTGGATCGATTGCGGAAGCCGGAGCCCGGGTAACAATCGCACTGGGATCGACGGCCTCGGCTCCAGGATAGGCGGGCGTCAGCACCTGGTTAAACGGCGGTGGAGTGGGAGCGGTATCATTCGTGCCGGGATAAGCTGCCGTGCTGTCACCCGACGCGTTGGTGGGTACGGTTGGCCCGGCGGTCGGCGCCGCGGCCTCGGGTTGCTGACACGCCGCCAGCACGAGCACGAGCAGCAATGAAAGCAAAAAGTGTTGGCGGTTCATATTCTCTTCCTGAGGTTATGCCTGTCATTCATCATTCAGGGAATGATATTGGATCAAGACAAACGTGCAATACGCCTGTACCCCCTCCTTTTTGTCCAGTTTAACCCGTTCCTGGCGCAATTAAGCCCCATAATCACCCGTTTGTGTTATTGAGATCCTCGACTCGATCCCTTAGTATTACCATTGCTGCAAAACAGGTTTTTCGATCTCTTACGTAAGGAGAAGACTATGAAAAAGTTGAAGTTCGCCTTGTTGCTCGTTGTCGTTCTGGTGCTGTTCACGGCCCTGACGGCGTTCGCGGGCGACGCATACGATGCTTCGTTTACGACATCGGTGACCTACCAGAACGTCGGCTCGGCCGATGCGATGGTTACCT
>JAAYYY010000555.1 GCA_012515125.1 Chloroflexota bacterium | reverse complement strand
GGCCCACGGCGTCGGTCAGCTCCACCATCAGCCGGTTTCTGCCCGGGTAGCCCGGCTCCACGCCGAAGACGATCGTCGTGCGTTCCACCGTCTGCCGGAAGCGCTGCGCCTGACCCAGTCCGGTGCGGGCAGCCACCTGGCGGGCCGGCTCCAGGCTGGTGAGCAGCCCCGTCGCCAGCAGGAGCGCGACGCCCAGCAGCGCTTCCAGGCGCACGGAGCGGCCCAGCCCGCGCCCGGCGCTATCATCCCTTGCCAGGCGCGGGCCCAGGCGCAGCAGGTTGACAGCCCCCAGCGCCAGCATGGGCAGCAGCAGCACCATTTTGCCCAGCAGGGTCAGGCCATAGGGCGCCATCAGCGCCGCCGGTAGATTGACCTGCACCCAGCTTGCATAGAGGCCCGTAATCGCCAGCATACCGGTGCTCAGCAGCGCGATGGTCGAGAAGCGCGGGACCATCGCTGCCAGCACCGCTCCTCGTTCGCCGGCAGGCAGCGCGGTGCGCAGCAGCCCCGCACTCAGGGCGAAGTGAAACAGGCCGCCCACCCACAAGGAAGCCGCCAGCAGATGCAGGTAATCCGAAAAGAGCGCCGGGAGGCGCAGCTCGCCGCTGGCTGCGGCGTGGCTGCTGAGGCTCAGTGTCAGCAGCAGCCCGGCGGCGGCGACCAGGGCCACCATCGCCGTGACGGAGGACGAAGCCGCTTCGTCCCCCTCACGCGCCGGCTTCGGGGCAGCCAGTGGGGCATCCATGGTCACGGAAAGCACGATGGCAGCCAGCGCGCGCCACAGCCAGATGTGCCCCCACGTCGTGTCCCTGACCAGCCCGACCATGTCGTCCAGGGCCAGCTCGCCGGGTGAGACGTTCAGCAGCTCCGCCGTCTGCAGGACGAGCTGGCCGGCCGAGCCGACTGCCAGTGCCAGCCAGGCCAGCCACAACAGCAGCCGGCTGGCGCGCAGGAGTCGGGCGCCGGCCGGCCGGCGCGTCCCCGCCCCATCGCCGGTCAGCAGCACCGGGCGGATGACCAGATTGGCGAAGGCCAGCCCTCCCGCTAAGGCCAGCGACCCGAAAAGAATGAGCCCGCGCATGAACGCTTCCGGCAGCTCCGGGCCGCTCGCCTCCCCGCCGGCCGGCTGCATCGCGCCCATCTCGGCCGGCGCGTCCCCGACGACGATGGTGAAGGCGCCTTCCAGCGAGTGCCCATCGACGGACGACAGGTTGCGCCAGGCGACCGTATAGACGCCGTCTGGCAGCGCCGGCAGCGACACCGTCACCGCCATCGGGTCGTCCGCCCGCACCGCGCTGTCGCCGTTGTCCACCTGTGCCCCGCTGCCGTCCAGCAGCCTGACCTCGCTGAACGCCGGCTCCAGCGGTTCGGTAAACCAGACCGTGATCGTTTCTGGCGCTTCGGCCAGCACGCTATCCGGGGCCGGCTCTGAGCGCAGGAAGGCAGCGTGGGCCTCTACCGGCCGGGGCGACGCGCCCAGAAAGAGCGCCAATGCGACCAGGAGAACGGCCCAGAGTAGCCGCAGCGCGCGCATCACATCTTAACGGGCGCGCCGCAGCGTGACGGCGTTCAGGGCCAAAGCGGCAACGGCCAGAACCAGCGCCCCAATGCCCAGCCAGCGCAAAGTGCTGGCCTGCTCCTGTGCCGCCAGCGCCAGCGCCAGCGCCTCGTCGGCCGCCGACTGAGCGCCGCGCGCCGCCCCTTCCAGCTCCCGCGCCGCGGGCACCGGCTCGGGGAAATAGAGCTCGGCTGC
>JAAYYY010000554.1 GCA_012515125.1 Chloroflexota bacterium | reverse complement strand
CTGGACAACTGGAATAAGCCGGCTAACACCGAAGACGACGTTTTTGAACAGATCCTGGCCGAAGCGCGGTCCCGGACTGACTTCGCCGCGGAAAAGCGGGTCATCCTGCGCGGCAAGACGACCGAAGCCGTAGACGAAATACCGGATGGAGAGCTAGATTTTGCCTATATTGACGGCGACCACACGCTCCGGGGCGTGACCATCGACCTGATCCGCCTGTTCCCCAAGGTCAGGGACGGTGGCTGGATTGGTGGGGACGATTTCTGCAGCACGATCTGGCAGCGCTCGACGGAGTATGAGCCGACGCTGGTCTTCCCCTTTGCCGTCTACTTTGCCGAGGCAATTGACGCACGGCTTTACGCGCTTCCTTATTCCCAGTTTCTGCTGGAAAAGGATGAGACGCAGCCCTTTGACTTTGTCGATCTGACCGGAGAATATGGCGACGTATTCCTGAGAGACCAGCTTGATCCCGACAGGCTCTTAAAGGTCAAGCTGCTGCAGACATTTCCGTTTGTGAAGCGGGCCGGCCGGCGAATCAAGCGGCTTGTACCCCGGTAGCACCTTCCTCAACCATCCGTCTCTGAGGACGGGCTGCCGCTAGCAGCCGTTTGCCCTTCGCCGTGTGTCCAGTCATAGAAACCAAGGCCGTTCTTGCCGGGCCGGGCGGGCTCGGTTACGTAGTCAACCCCGTAGACGGCGCGGATGAGATAGGGCAAGCCGGCGTCGTCTCCCCGATACTCACCCCCGGCCTCTTCGACAAACCAGCGGAAAGAGCGCAGGACAGCCTGATCTTCCCATTCAAACGCCGGATACCCGGCCTGGTGGAGCATCCACGCGGTGGCGACCATGCCCTGCTGGCACTCGCGAACGTACTCTTCGACCGGGAACGGGTACTCCGGCCGGCCGGAGCGTTTCATGTCCTCGGGCAGCACGCCGTCCACGTTCCGCGGCACGCCGTCGATCAGCAGGGTCGCGCCGGCAGGGTTCACGCCGTTGAACTCGTCCGGATCGCTGGCCGATTGCCACCAGCTCTCTTTCTCATCCCACAGCCAGCCGTCGGCGCTGCGGCCTAACCAGTCATGAAAACGGTTGGCGACTTCGTCCAGGAGGGCCGTATTCCCCGTATAAAGGGCAATTGCCGTCACCGAGGCGCGGGCGTGGCAGCCGCCGTTACTCGGCTCCTGCATGGCCGACTGGTAAACTGTCCAATCGTCGGTCCAGGCAGTCCACGTCCGGGTGTGAATGGCCTCCTGCAGCCAGGCGGCGAAGGCCGGGTCATATTCGCCGAGCAGGCTCGCCGCCACGGCATAGCCCGCCAGGTTGCGGTTCAGCGACAGCGTCTTCATGCCCCAAACGTCTGTGTTCGCCGCCTCCCGAATAAGGGCCCGCACCCGATCGCAAAAGCGTCGCTCCCCGGCATAGATGCAGGCATAGGCTGCCGCCACGGCTGCGGCGTCGCCCTGGTTATTCTGATCCCCGATCCTGACCTGCGTCTCTCGTTCGGCCCAGTTCTGAATAACGTCGGGCAGTGATGGCAGGGCCGCCAGCTCCTCCTCCGCCAGCCAGAATGCTGCCGGCAGCTTGCTTTCTTCTGGCGTAGGGGTGGGAATCGTCGCCGCCATGCCTGGGATGCCGGTGGGCGGCGCCGTCGGGGTCCCTGTCACCCGACGGGCCTGCAGCGCAGTCGAAGAGTCATCTTCACCCAATGCCCGGTCGGAACCCGCAACGGTCGGCCGTGGGGAAGGTGTGCCGGGTAGCTGAGCAACTGTGGGAACCTCTTGCTGGCTCAGCCAGTAGACGCTGGCAAGCAGGCCGGCGCCAAAAACAAGAGCGATCACCCTCAACAATCTGCGTCTCATCTGCCTAAACTACCAGATTTTGGCCGGGCGTGGAACCACGCCTCCTTGACGTACGGCCTTTACTCATCTATCATCGCTGGTATCATCGCAGCCAACAATCCAGTAACGTCTCAAACTTATCCTGTTGGACAAATTGGAGCCAGTCTCGCCGAACTCAATCGGACACTCTAGCCTTTCTACCTAGCCTTTCTACCGTGGGAGCCCGATCACGAAAACTGGCTGGCCTCGTAGCCAATTCAAACGGCAAGGAGGTTCTGTCATGGATTTGTGTGTCTCGAACAGGGATCTGGATGCGCTCGCGGCGCGTCTGCAACGGCTGGCGGTGAGCCTGGAACAGGAGCCCGATGCCTCCATTATCATTCCGGTCAACGCGCGCGCCGATCTGGAGACCGTCATTCCAGTTCTGGAACAGCTCAGCCTTTACGCCGGGCCGCACGCCCTTGAGCTTATCCTGGTCGTCAACAACTACGATCCGGTCGCGCCGCCCGCTGCTATCGACCGCTTCACGCGCATGGGGCTTCGCGTCATCGGCGTCCCTTCCGCCCGTCGCCCTGGCGAAGTGGTCATTTTGAGCGCCCGCGCTCTGGGCATCCAGGCCGCCCGGGCCGAGATTACCATTCATTTCGACGCGGACAGCCGTATTGTCAACAGCACGGCGCTGATAGATTGGTACATAGCCGCCATGCGCCGGGGCGCCCAGATGGCTTATACCCACGTTGGCTACTACGACCTGCGCAAAAAACTGCCGGTACGGATCAAGATCGGCATCCACCACACGATGCGTGCCTTCAAGCGTAACGTACTGGGTATCCCGACCAACCGTGGCGGCAATTACGCCGTGACCCGCAGCGCGTTCCTTGCCGGGTACGAAGCCGGTCAACTGTCTGTGGACATGCAGCTCGGTCCTGTCGTGAAGCTTGGCGGGGGCCGGGTCGTCTATTCCGGGCGTCCCGAGTTGCGCGTGCTCATCTCGGGGCGCAAGCATCATGGCGCCTGGCGCCGCCTCCTTCCCTACCTCCTGCACCGGCTGCGCTATAACCTGCGCGCCCTCCCAACCAAGAGGCGCCGCGTGACGCGCGATAGCTGGGACGGCTTTGATCGTGAAACAGAGCGCCGCCTGCAGGCCAGCATGGCCCCGAATGGCCGGTCAGCAGACTTGGTATCCTTCGACGAGGAGCAAAAACGATGAAAACCAACGTGTTGTTGTTGATGGTCGATGCCCTGCGCGCCGACCGCGTGCTCGGCGACGACCGCCGCGCCGTGACCCCGACACTGGACGCCCTGCGGCAACAGGCCACCGTCTTCACGCGGGCCTTTTCCACCGCCTCGATGACCACTTGTTGCACGTCGAGCATCCTCAGCGGCGCCTACCCGTTCGTCCACGGCATCCGCTCTCTCGCCGACCATCGCTTCCGCCCCGACCTGCCGACGCTGGGCGAGGCCTTCCAGGCCGGCGGCTACTTCACCTGGGCTGAGGTGACCGGGCCCCTGTTGCCGCAGGTCGGCCTCAATCGCGGTTTTGACCAGTACACCCATCGCGACTATGAGGAGACCCTGGATACGCCCTGGCGGCAGCAGTTCGTCACCCGCCTGGAGGCGTTCCCCCGCCCCTGGTTCGGCCTGCTCCATCTCTGGGAGCTGCACCACCCGCGCACCGTGACGCCCGACTTTGACCGCCCGACCTATGGCAGCAACGTCTACGATCGCGCCGTTTCTTCCCTCGACCACCAGCTCGCGCAGCTCCTGGCTGCCCTGCCGGAGAACACCGCCATCGTCCTGACCGGCGACCACGGCGAATATCTCTCGCCGGAGGGGGCCACCGACACCGTGGCGCGCATGAAGAAGTCCTTCAAGTGGATCAAGCGACACGTCCCGGGGGCCAAGCACCTCAAGCGCGTGGCGCCGCTCCTCTTTTCCACGGCCGATCGCCTGGGCAAGCAGAACAACGAGCTTTATTACCACTGGCTCGGCCACGGCTTCCACGTCTATGACTACCTCACCCACGTCCCGCTCATCTTCTACGGGCCGGGGCTCTTCCCGGCTAACCGGGTCACTCAACAGCTCGCCAGCCATGTGGACATTTTCCCCACGCTGGTATCGGCCTTCGATCTGCCTGTCGAAACGACCTTGGCCAGCGGTATCGACCTGATGCCGCTGATTGGCGGGCACGAGAACGGCTCCGGAAGCCGCTCCCTGTACATGGAAGCCAGCGGCGGGCGCATCATGCCCGAGCCTGAGCAGTGGCTGGGCGCCATCCGCACCGAGCGGTTCAAGTACGTCGCCGGCCTTGTGAATAAGAGCATTCCCGAAGAGCTTTATGACCTGACCGGCCCGGCCGGCGAGCAAGAGAGCGTTATCGCTCAGCACCCGGATGTGGCGGCCGAGCTACGCGAGCAGCTGGCGGCGATGGTTGCCTCGACTGTGCCCGGCCCGGCCGGCGGCGCCAGCGAATACGCCGCCGGCGAGCTGGACGAACTGCAGGAGCAGCTACGCCGACTGGGCTACCTCGACTGACCGGCCCAGCCTGGCACGACAGATTCTAATACGCTTCATACGCCGGCCTTTGACAGCGCCTTCCTGCTGCGCTATAATGCATTGATTAGTTCGACACACCTTCAGGTAGCGCCCCCTGAGTAACACAAATCGAGAAGTGATTTGTTTGGTCGAATTCCCGGCTTCCGCTGTTGGCTGCCGGGTGCATCGTTGTTGGTATCGGTAGACCGGGCGCATGGAGCCGGGCGACTGCGGAGCAAAGCACACAAACGTTAGGAATAGTATGTCAAAAGAATTACGCATTATTCCCCTGGGTGGACTGGGGGAAATTGGCAAAAACATGACCGTATACGAGTACGGTCGCAATATCATGGTCGTCGATTGTGGGGTCATGTTTCCCGAAAGCGACATGTACGGCATCGATCTGGTCTTGCCAGATTTCGATTACGTCGTAGAGAATCAGGACAGGCTGCGCGGTATCGTCATTACCCACGGGCACATGGACCATATCGCCGCCCTGCCCTACCTGCTGCAGGAAATCGAGGCGCCTATTTACGGCACCCCGCTGACCCTTGGGCTGATCGAGCGCCAGCTGGCCGAGAAGAACGTCCTGCACCGTACCGAGCTGCGCGTGCTGGCGCGCGACGAAACGCTACCACTGGGACCATTCCGGGTAACGCCCTTTGCCGTCGCTCATTCGATTCCGGATTCCGTGGGTCTGGTCATCAACACGCCGGCAGGGACCATCGTGCATACCGGCGATTACAAACTGGATGAAACGCCGGCCGGCGGACAGGCCACCGATCTCGCTGCGCTGCAACGCCTGACCGAGGGCGGCGTGCTGGCCCTGGTAGGCGATAGCACCAACGCCGACCGGCCGGGACGCACGCCGACGGAAGCGGTAGTCCGCGACACGCTGGACGTGCTGTTTGCCCAGGCGCGTGGCGGGCGGATCATCATCGCCACCTTCTCGTCGCTGCTCGCCCGGCTGCAGGAGATCGTCAACCTGGCCCACAAGCACGGGCGGAAGGTTGCCCTCACCGGGCGCAGCCTGGTCGAAAACGTCGAGCTGGCGAGCAAGCTCGGCTACCTGCAGGTGCCCAAGGGGCTGCTGGTCGATATTGACACCCGCGTGCCCCATAAGGATCTGGTCGTGCTGGCTACTGGCTCGCAGGGCGAGCCGCGCTCGGCATTGAACCGCATGGCGAACGGCGACCACCGCCACGTGCGCGTGGGGGCCGGCGACACGATCATCATCTCCGGCGGCACCATCCCCGGCAACGAAGAAGACGTCGGCCGGATGCTCAACAAGCTCTTCGAGCGCGGCGCGAACGTCGTTTATGGGCGGCTGGCGACGGTACACGTCTCCGGGCACGGTAGCCGCGACGAGCTGCGCGCGATGATCGAGACGGTGCGACCGCGCTTTCTCATTCCCGCCCACGGCGAGGCGCGCCACCTGCACCTGCACGCCCAGCTTGGCGTGGAGGCCGGCCTGGAGCGCGAGAACATCTTCGTCCTCAAGAACGGCGCTCAGTGGGTCAGCGATGGGCAGAAAGCCTGGACAGTGGAGAGTCTGGCCGTGCAGGATGTCCTGGTTGACGGCCGGCTGGTCGGCGAGATTGGCGAGGTAGTCATGCGCGACCGCCATCGCCTCTCCCAGGACGGCTTCATCGTCGCCCTCATCCCGGTCAACGGGAAGCGGCAGCTTGCCGGCGAGCCGCAGCTCGTCAGCCGTGGCTTCGTCTACCTGAACGGGGCGCGGGAGCTACTGGAAGCCGGGCGCGAGGAGATCAAAAAGCAGCACCGCCGGGGCACGAAGGATATGGCCCGCGCGCTGGAAGATTTTTTCTACCGCGAGACCCACTCGCGGCCCGTCGTCCTGCCGCGCTTTATCCAGGTGTAGTTCCCGGATCGCTCCAGGCCGCGACCGCGATGCAGCATGCCGGGGGTTAGCTGACAATCCCCGGCAACAGCGTGGGCCGGCGGCGCGCCCGCCGCGTGATGACGGCGATGGCGGCAACGAGCAGCAAATCAAGCAGCACGAGGATAAGCACATCCCCCTGGATGTTAGCCCAGCCCTCTCCCCGTTGGGTTACCGTCACAATCGGAGAAATCATGTAGTGGGTGGGGAAGATACGCGCGATCCACTGCGGCAGCGTGGGGAACATGTAGATGAAAGCCGGGGCGTAGAGCAGGATACCCAGCCCCTTGATGGTCGCGAACAGGGTGTTAATGTCCTTGATCAGCGCCTCCAATATCACCCCGACCGTAGCCGCCAAGACCGACGCGATCCAGCAGTGCGTCGGCATCAATATTGGCCACGCCGAACAGGCGAGCGAAGAGGCGGAGGTTATCTGCGGCGGTCATCGTCTCGTAGAGGTTGCTCAGCTCGAAACAGACACCGATATGTGCATGCAGCTCCTTAGCATGTCTGGCAACATCTTTCCCCAGGAGCTGAGCCCGCCCCTCTTTGGGCAGGAGCTGCCCGGTCAGCATCTTCACCGCCGTCGATTTACCGGCGCCATTTGGCCCCAGGAAGCCAAGGACCTCGCCCTCAGCGACTTCGAAGCTAATGTGATCGACGGCGAGTAAGTCACCATACCAGTAAGTCAGGTTATCGCTGACGATAGCAGGGATGCTCATCCTCTCTCCTTACAGAAGCAGCAGCAATACTATCTAGCCGCACCCTGACACCAGCCCCTCACACGGTGAAGCGAGGTATGACTCTTACCCACTTTCTGGAGAAGGAGCCTTTACAACCACGATGATGCAGCCATTGTTCTGGCCTTCCTCGGCGCCATTGTAGACCAGTGACGTACTGGCGATAGGCTAATTTGTCTACTATCGGGGCCGCGCGACGCCGAAGAGCACGAATAGGATCAGGTTTCGCTAGCGGCCTCGCGCCGCCGCCCGGATCGCGGCATCCGCCAGCTGCGCTCGCCGCCGACGCGGATGTCGCGGCGCTGGAAGAGCAGCCAGGCCAGCAGGGCGAAGAGCAGGGAAACGCCCAGCAGGCTCAGCAGCCAGGACCACTCCAGCCCGTTGACGGCCAGGCCGCCCTGGTAATAGCCCAGCGGCGTCCAGTCGAGCACCGGCTGCAGATCATCGTTCATATTCGCCAGGCCGACGAGGAGGAAGTTGGCGACGATTGCCGCGGCAGCCAGCGTCGCCGCCAGCCGCGACGAAGGCAGGACGAGGCTCAGGAGCAGAGCCAGCGTGCCGATAAAGAGCAGCACTGCCAGCAGCGGCAGAAACGGCCGGAGCAGCTCAAGGGCCGTGATCTCCATCCCCCACGGGATAGCGGGCAGCCAGCTCAGCCAGCTGATGAGCAAAACGAGCGCCAGCGCAGCGACCACCGCCAGGAGCCGCGCCCAGAAGAGCGCCGTCCGGCTGATGGGATGGGCGAGCACCAGGTCGAGCACGCCCCGCTCTTCGTCGCCCGCCACCATCCCTGCCGCAGCGCTCGCCGCCAGGATACCGACGATCATCGTCATATAGCTGAAGTAATAGGTGTCGAGGTAGCCGGCGGGCGTATTCATGAGCTGCACATTGCCGAAGAAGGCCAGCATCTCCTGCGGGTACGAGGCCAGCAGCGCCCCCAGTTCCGCGCCCATCCCGGTCACCGCGTCATAGAACCAGGCCATCATCAGACCGTAGAGCCCGATGCCAATGCCCCAGCCAATAATCCGGCCGCGCAGCCGGCGCAGGTGGTAAAGAAATTCGGCCCACATCTTACACCGCCTCCTCGATCTGCGGCTGTTCGTCGCCCGTCGCTTCATAATAGCTGAGGAATATCTCCTCCAGCGACGGGCGCTCGGTTTCCAGGTCGCTGACGGGATAGGCTGCCAGCGCCTTCACCAACCCATCCATCTCTCCCGCGACCTGCACCGTCACGACGCTGTCGTCCTGGGACAATATGGTCACGCCGGGAACGGCCGCCAGCGGCTGCACCTCTACCGGCTCCTGGAAGCGCACGCGCAGCCGCCGCACCGCAATATTAACCAGCGCTTCCGGCTCGGCCTCTTCGACAATCACTCCCTGGCGGATGATCGCCACACGCTCGGCAATCGTCTCCACCTCGGCGATGATGTGCGAGCTAAAAAAGACGGTTGCTCCCCCGGCCTGGGCCTCTTTGATCAGCCGGTAGACCTCCTGCTGCATCAGTGGGTCCAGGCCGCTGGTCGGCTCGTCCAGCAGCAGCAGCGGCGGGCGGGCCATCAACGCCTGCACCACCGCCACCTTCTGCTTGTTCCCCTTGGACATATTCTTGATCGTCAGGTTCAGGTCCAGCTCCAGCCGGTGCGCCAGCGTGCGCACGAAGGCCCAATCGACCCGGTTGCCGCGCAGCCGGCTGAAGTAGCGCAGGATCTCGGCGGCTGTCTGGTTCGGCTCCAGAGCCAGCTCGCCCGGCAGATAGCCTACCTGCTGGCACACGGCGACCGGATCGGCCTGCGGATCGATGCCGAAGACGCGGATGCTGCCGCTATCCGGCCGGATCAGGTCCAGCAGGCAGCGGATCGTCGTCGTCTTTCCGGCGCCGTTTGGCCCCAGAAAACCAACGATTTCGCCGGCCCGCACCTCCAGGTCCACGCCGCGCAGCGCCCGCACGTCGCCGTACGATTTTGTCAACCCCTCCACGACCAACGCCATTGTTTCCATCATGGTCCTTGCCTTTCTCTTGTTGCCGGCGCTGCCCACAGCCAGGACCGCTCCCCCGGCATCGCCAGCGCTCATACATTACCAAAAAACAGGGGGGTTGGCACTGCCGGGCAATATCTTGGAGCGCGGGCGTCCTCGCCCACCACGCCGCACGGACGGAATGTGTTCCTATCCTGTCTGGCGGGCTACGTCAGCGGGCCAGTGTGTGAAAGAGGTCGATACTCCGGGCCACGCCGGCAGCCGGCTCCCCTTCGCCCTGGAACTCGATGGTCACGGCGCCCTCATAGCCCACGCTCTGCAGCAGCGCCCATAGCTGCTCGTGCGGCAGCGTCGTCTCCCGGCCCTGCGCATCAAAGGTAGTCGTCT
>JAAYYY010000553.1 GCA_012515125.1 Chloroflexota bacterium | reverse complement strand
TCAAACGCTTCGTGCAGTTCAGTTGTCACCATTTCTCCATTCATCTGGTCATCAGGAAGAGCTTTACTGGACATGCGCTATGGTACTTAGGCCGGTTGCGTGGTGCAATGAGTGGTTCTCACCGCCATCACCTTAGGACGATTAGGCTATGATTGGTCTGGAACGACCATGCTATAATGATCTCGTCTCGACCAGGAGTGGAGGTCGGTCTATGCATAATACCAGGCATCGAATCGGGGATAAAGGACAGGCATTAGTAGAATTCGCACTAATAGCCATTGTGCTATTTATGTTGCTGTTCATCCTGGTGGAGGTCAGCCGCGTACTCTGGGGCTGGGTTACTGTTCAAAGCGCTGCCCGTGCCGGCGCCCGTTATGCCATTACCGGACGCGACGACTGCGAGCCAGACGCCACTCGCGTGGAATGTGTGCTTAAGGCGGCAGAGAACGAGCTGGAAGGTCTGCCGCTTAACCGGGATCCTGGAGCGCGCTACGAGGACGACAATTATTTCCTGATCCAGGTCTTCGGCGTTGACGACATCGGCCAGCTCATCGAAAACTTCGCCGGCTCGCCGGGACAGCCGGTTGTCGTGCGCGTTACCTATCGCGTGCCCATTGTGACGCCGCTCGTGCGGCCAATTCGCGAGAGCATTGTCGTGTACGGGCAGGTGACGATGAACAACGAGCTGTTCAGCTCGTTAGGCGGCAGCAGCGCCGGAGCCGGATTGCCGCCGCCGTTGCCGGAGCTACCCACAGCCGGCCCGACGGCGACCCCGACGGCGACGGCCACGGCGGGGGCATCGCCAACGGGCACCGCTACGGCTACCAGTACCGCAACCGCAACGGAACCACCCTGCCGTACCCAGTTTGTCGGGCAGATGGTTCATGGCGATACCAGCGTCCGTGTCAGTGGCGAAGGCCACGCGGCCGGCGGGCCGGACGTCACGCTCTATGACACAAGCGTAACGACTACCCCTGGCGTGTTCCGGACCATCGGGCAGGGAGAGCTGCTTTTCGACGGCTCAGGCCAGTACCCCTGCGAAGATTTCCGGCAGGTTCCGGTCAGCCCGCCGCTGATCGGCAACCACGTCATTCTGGTGGTCAACGAGAACCAGGGCGATGCCTCGTCGGATGTGGGAATCGTCGTTCCAGAGCCGCCGACGGCAACCCCGACGCCGACCAACACGGTGGCGCCCACACGGACTCCCACGCCATCGCGGACGCCGAGCCCCACACCGACCCCTCCCGGCCCCCGGCTGCTCGTCCGTCCTACGTGCGGGTTTGGCCCCTCGGTTCAGTTCGCGGTCGAAGGGCTGCACTGGATGGATGGCAGCCAGCCGTACAGCCAGATCAACCTCTATTGGGAACGGCCGGGACAAAGTCCGGCTCTGCAGGCCATCGTCAGCGGGCCCGCCTTCGTCGCCCAGAACTGGACGTTCAATAACATCACGGACGGGACCTATTACGTTCATGCACGCACGCACAACCTGAACCGGACGGTCGCGTTCACGGTGCCGTGCCCCAACCAGGCGCCGCCGACCGCGGTAGCCACGGCGACGGCGACACCGCGGCCGGCTGACCTGATTATCAGCGGTCCACAGCTGATCAGCACACCGCCCATTGTCGAATACCGGCCGATCACAATGCGCTTCGTCATTACCAATACCGGCTCTGTTGACATAAATACGCAATTCTTCACCGACGCCTATTTTGACCCACCACAGAGCGAAATTACCGAGACAGGCATTGATGTCTCCTTCAGCGACGGCTATCTCGGACTGGGCAGTATTCCTGCAGAAAGCACGCGCATCGTGGATATCACGGCTCCCCTGGGCTTCCAGGGCGGCGTGATTGGGACCCGCACGATATATGGCATGGTCGATTCTCTGGAACAAGTATTTGAGGCGAGCGAAGTCAATAACCTGACCGGCCCTCTGAACGTCAGGGTCACGCCCGCGGCGGTCACGCCCACGCCGAGCCCGACACCAGGCGGCTCGCAGAGCATTTCCGGTCGTGTCTATGCCAACATCAGTAACTGGGCTCCCCAGCGACGGGCCAGCGTCTGGCTCATCGACCGTAGCACCGGCAATGTTCTGCACGGGCCGGTGACTACAGATGCGGACGGCCGCTATAGCTTTAATAACATTAGCCCTGTTGCCTACGACATTTACGCCTGCTTCCGGCTGGAAAACGCGTGGTATGTAGGCAACCGTCCGATGATCACACCACCCAATCTTTACGCCGATCTATTTATTAGTTACGACCCGCTGGGTTGTCCCTACCCGTAGGTCAGGTATTTTTCTTATGTCGAATATCGGGGATGTAATCACAGAGCGACGTGCTCGAATCACTGCCTTACTCACTGCTGCGCTGCTGATAACGGCGCTGACACTGTTCGCCGCGACGCCGGGCGCAGCCAGTGACGAAGCCGTGTCACCGGCGAACGCGCCCGAGTGGGCGCACGCCGGGAAAAAGCTATTGTCAACGAATTCGCCCCTTGGCGCCGATACGCCGTCCGTTGCCTATCGCCCGGATGGGGCCGAGGTCATGGTGGTCTACAACCACTGGCGCAGCACGGTAGAAAACCGGGATCCGTACTACACAGTCTTTAACGGCACAACGTGGAGCACACCGGCAGCCATCGCGACGACGTCCGGCACCAAGTCAAGTTCCGTGAAGGTTGCTTACGACGGCTCCGGCAATGCCCACGCCGTCTGGGTAGAGCCTGACGGTATCTACTACGCGCGATTTGATCGCACTACCCGCGCCTGGTCTGCCACGCGCAAGCTATCCGCTGCGCAGACCGGCGATGATCTGTTCCTGGAACCGGACATTGCCACCAACGGCAACGAGATAGACGTCGTCTGGGCGCAGCGTGTAGGGTTTGAGAATCCTGACATCTTCCACACGAGTTCGACGAATCGTGGCACAAGCTGGTCTTCGCCCGTTCCCGTCGGCGCCAGCGCTGGCCTACCTTCTACGTCTCGCGTGCCCGACATTCATATTGCGCCCGGCGGGCAACGTCATCTTGTCTGGCAGGAAAGTACCCTGCCCCACTCGCAGATTCTATATACAAGCAAAGGCAGCCTCACCGCTGCCTGGACGTCTTCGTCGGTGATCATCTCCACGGGCGTGGGCAGCAACTCCGAGGCGGAACAGCCGCGTCTGGTCGTGCAGGACGGCAAGGTCCACGTCAGCTTTACCGTTTCGCGCAATATCTCAGGTTACCGGCAGAAGTGGATCTACTATACGAGCTGCTCGGCCAGTTGCCGGGCGTCGTCTGGTAACTGGAGCACGCCGGCGAATGTGTCTGTCCAGCCGGTACGGGTCAACGAATTCGATCCGTTTTACGCCATTTCCGATCTGATGCTGGCGGGCAATTGCACATACGTCTTCTTCTACGGCTACACCGATTCTCCCCCGAATGAGGTTGTCTGGGACGTGAACAGCTGCGACAGTTGGAGCAACGGCGGGCGCGACCAGATTACCAGCGCCAGCGTGCGTAGTATGTACCCGGCTGTCGCCGCCTCTGAACGGCAGATAGTGCTCGTCTTCGAGCAGGTAGCCGCCGGCAAACATGAAATCTATGCCCTGATTGGCGAGCTGCCCCCGCCACAGGTCTTTATTCCGTTTGTAGTAACGCGATGAACCGTCTGGAACGTATTCTGGTTGTATTTATCGTCCTGCTGGTGCTCGGCATCGGCGCCATGGTTGCCTTCTTCCTGATGCAGCCCGAAGCGCCGGTGGCGGTACCGGTGGTGCCGCCGGCCCCGACTCAGTCATTCCGTGGGGAGACGGCGCTGCGCGCCTATGTGTTGGTGCGCGACAAGGCGCTGGCGTGGCAACCAGACGCGCAACTGGCGCACGTTACGGCTACGTGGCCCGAAGGCAGCCGGCGCGACGCGCTTCTGCAGGGTCCGGCGTGGGAGTTCGCCTTCTACTCGCCGGGAACTGGTACGGCGGCGCGCTTCACAGTGGTCGGCGACGAAGTCAACCTGCTGGTCGAGCAGCCGGTGAGCCAGCCACTCGCTCTGCCGGCGATAGGCGGTTGGCAGGTCGATAGCGACGTCGCCGTTCGCCAGACACTGGAGGCCGGGGGCGATAACTTCCTCGAACGGGCCGGCGCCACGACGATGACTGCATCCCTTCGTCCAGACGAAGAGAATGTGCGGTTTGTCTGGTTTATCTCGCTTTATGGTCCCTATACCAATCGCACGTTCAATACGACCATCGACGCTGCCGTGGGCGACATTATCGCAATGGAATCGCTGCCCGAGTAAAGCCATGAAAACAGACATCCGCTCGCTTCAAGATAGTCGGCCGCGAGGCCAGAGTCTCGTCGAAGTCGCCCTGATTATGCCGGTGCTGATCCTCCTCGTCGCCGGCCTCGTCGAGATCAGCCACATGGCGCTGACGGCCAACCGGGTAACGACCGCCGCCCGTAATGCCGCCCGTTTTGGCGCCAACGGCGGCGAAGACGTTGGCATGCGCAACATCATTCTCAACACCGTTACTCAGACCCTGGACCTGTCCTCCGGTTACTGGGACATCTATTCTATCCGTGGCCTTTTTGATCAGAACGGGAACCTGCCTGCCGCGAATCTACAATACAGCCATATTTATGGTGACGGCCTGACCGGAGAGTTTGCCCAGACCACGACGTCTGAGTTCTGGGAGGATATTCGCCTGCAGATTCAGGGCGACATGCAGCTTAACGCGCAGGGCCAGCCTGACGCCGACGCGGCTGCGGGCCTCCGTGTCGCCGGAGTGCTCATCTTCCACGATGTGGAGTCTATTCTGGGGCTTGACGTGATCCCGACGCTCACCGGCATGAAGACCGTGCGCGGCTTCAGCTACATGCGCCAGGTTTCTCTGGCCGATGCGGTACAGCAAAGCCAAGCCTGTACCGGCGTGTTCCCCCTGATTCTGGACGTGCAGACACGCTCCATAACCCAGGCGGAGTTCAACGCGCTGACCTTTCCGCGCCAGCCGCGAAGAAACTGGAACCAGTATCCGGGCCACGTACCGGATGTCGAGCTGGAGCAGGGCGCTGAAGGGTATCTATATCGCTTCCACGTCGGCAGCAATATGAACAACCCGTACCCTGTGCAGTCGGCCGGCATCGTGCAGTGGGACAGAAATATGGGCGGCACACAGGTAGCCAACTATACAGCAGCGATGACCTGGCCCGGCACGAGCCACCGCTTCAAAGATCCAACGGACACAGCCGATACCGAGCTACAGATCGGCGACTACCTCGCTCATTCCTCGGCAGGATTGACGGCTGCGAGCAGCGCACTCGGCAATCACATCACCAGCGAGCGGGCGCTGCGTTTCCCCCTCTGGGATTCATCCGATCCCAATGGATACCGGTTCAACTGGGACGGTTCTGGAGCGGGCAACAATATCTTCCGCGTGGTGGGCTTTGCCGTCTTTCGCGTGCGCGAATACAGCAACGCCGGCGACTGGATTCTGCTGGAGCTATATAACATTGACAGAAGCTGCGGTCAGGCGAGTTGACGGCCACGAGACGACTTA
This sequence comes from Chloroflexota bacterium, assembly GCA_012515125.1. Lineage (GTDB taxonomy): Bacteria > Chloroflexota > Anaerolineae > Promineifilales > Promineifilaceae > JAAYYY01. The sequence continues at coordinate 4,643 of JAAYYY010000553.1, read as the reverse complement.
ACTGCGGGCCAAAGGCAGAAACAGGACAGAGCATGGAAACGATGAAGCAACGGCAGAGAGATAAGGAGAGCGAGCGCGGACAGAGTATTGTTCTGGTCGCCCTGATGTTCATTGGCCTCCTGGGTCTGGTGGGGCTGGCCGTAGACGTTGGCTTCATTTTCGCCCGCCGCTCCCAGCTCTCCTCGGCGGTGGATGCTGCCGCCCTGGCAGGCGTCGTCGAGCTAACCAACTCGGCCACGGAACAGGAAGACGCTCTACACCGGGCCGCCGAGTTTTTGCGCGCCAATAACATCCCCGAGCCGGTCATTCTGGCGACGGTCAGCGACGCCCGCAACTACGCTTTCGATGCCGACCAGAACTCTTCGACCCTTGGCGCCCGCAATTTCGCCATCACGGTCACCTGGCCGGTGGAGCTATTCTTTCTCCAGGTATTGGGCTTCGAAAAGGCCGACATTGTCGAATCGGCTACGGCCGCTAACTTTCCACTGGCCGACATTTACGCCAGCCGGCGTGTTGAGATCGGCGCACTGACCACCTCCAACCAGGCGGTCTTCGGCCCTAATATATGCGTTGATAATGGCGATCCCTTTTCGGCGATGTTCGATTCGCGGGCGATCACCTTCCGCCAGCGCTGGTGGGGCGACGCCAGCCGGCGTACCTATCGATATCGCATCCTGATCCCCCCGGATTACCCCGACGACATCCTGCGCGTGGAGCTGTTTGATCCGGATTCGATTAACAAGCCTAATAACGACGGCAATCGCTATCGTGACCTCGTCAGCCACACGCAGACGGCCATCGCTCTTGGCGATCCCATCGACGAACTCCTCTCCTGCACAGCCGACCGGAAGAACCCCTGTCTGATCGATACTGGCGAAACGGCGCTCCGGATCGGCGGCAATCCGGTTGATCCCGACCTGGTCAACCAGTGGTGGTTTGTCCGCATCGACGAAAATCGCGGCGGCAGTCCTGGAAGCTGCACCGAGCCCGGTAGCTATACGGCGACGCAAAATACGCAGACGCTCTACGAACTTTATTATTACCGCCGCAGTGACGACGGCGTAATCGAGCGCGTGAACCTGGCTTCTTACACAGGCCAGGTAGGCGACGGCTTGCGGGATAACGGAAATCACGATACGGACATGCGCTGGGTCTCGCCGGGAGGCCAGCTCAGCTACGACCAGACGGTGCCCGTGCCGGCCGATCCGGGCAGCCCGAACGGGGGCGTCACGTCACAGGGCAAAGGGCAGGGTTTTGAGATCGAGATCGAGAACGACCTGTACAACATTTTCGTAGACCAGGCTACCGGCAATCGCTACGTCTATCTGGACGTGACCACGCTAAGTGGCGGTTCGGAGAACGGCTTTGAGATCTGGGCCGGGCCAGACGATTACGTGAGCACGGTCGCCAGCGACGTGAACGCCCGCAATGTTCAGGTGATCAATAATCCGAGCAGTCATTCTTCCCGGGGCGTCACCGTCTTTGGCCTGGGCCACCTGCCCATGAACTCGAATGTGAACAACGCCGTGAACATCCCGCTGATTTACGTGGGTCCTGAATACGCCGGCACGACCATTTTCATCTCTAACTATGATTCGGACTCCGGCGCGACCTGGCCGGTGAATTTCTATTTTGATTCGATTGCGCAGAGCGATTGGTCGGTCACGTTTGGGAATCCTAACGTCCAGCCCGACCCGGACGGCGTTGACAGCCGGGATGCGTCGGCTAACCCGCGCCGCTGCATTATCGGCGGCGCTTCGGGCTTCCTGAATTGCAGCACGCGCTGGATTGATCCTCCTTGGGCGCTGCAGGTGCCGACGTATGATCCGGAGCGTTGTACCAACCCGAGCAACCCGGCGCAGCGGAACGTCTGCACGCCCTTTTATGGGGGCCGCCTGATGGTGAACTACCGCGGCGGCAATCATGACACGTATCACTGGAATATATCTCTGACCGGCTTACCTTATCTCATTCGATAATCATCAGATCAATTTATTAGAGGCGCTCATGAACAATCGAAAGTGGGAAGGGAGCAGTTCCCGAGGCGCGTCGCCAGGACAGGGGTTGACTGAGTATGCGATGATCCTGTTTCTCGCGGGCATCGCCGTTGTAGCGATTCTGCTTCTTACCTCCCCGGCCGTCGGCAACATCTTCTCGGACTTTGCCGAAGACGCGCCGATTGCGCCACCGGCGCTCGTCGGCGTGACCCCCATACCCACCGATACCCCGGATCCACTCTGGACGCCGACGAACACGGCGACGGCTACCGTCGATCCCAGGGCAACGGAAACCCAGCCCGCGCCGGGCGTCCCAACGCAGACGAACACGCCCACATCAACTGCCACGGCAACCAACACCGCGACGGCAACGGCTACACAGCCACCACCCTTTGTCACGTGCGAATACAGGGAGGTGGGCGGTATTGTCATCGTGGAAGCCGAGCACTTCGCCGGCAGCGCCGGCGGCTCGGGCCATGCGTGGCATACTGAGATCGTGCCGGCCAATTACGCCGGCAGCAGTGCCATGCGGGCCCTGCCGGCAGACGGCGTTAACATGGGTGACTCAGGCAACGGCCCCAGGCTCGACTACAAGCTTCGCTTTGAGACGGCCGGCAATTACTATATCTATGTTCGGGGCGCTGCAACCGGGGGCAGCGACGATTCGCTGCACGCCGGCCTGGGCAGCCCGCACACCACCGGCAGTCAGGGTCTGACCGGCTTTTCGGCCGTGGCCAATCAGTACAACTGGCAGCGCTGGCCCTATCCACTCTCGGTCACCGCCGGCACACACACCTTCTCCATCTGGATGCGCGAAGCAGGCGTTCGCTTCGACCGTTTCATCCTCAGCACCAATAGTAATCTCGTTGGCAGCAGCAGCACCGGCCTCGGCCCCGTCGAGAGTGTGGCGCCGGCCGGTTGCGCCGGCGCGGCGCCGCCGACCCCGACGCCCATCCCCTGCACGGTGACCCGGACGACTCTTCCCGCCCGTATTGAGGCCGAGGATTTCGCCTGTGGCGGGGAAGGGACAGGCTTCCATGAGAGCGCCAACGACGGCGGCCCTGGCGGCGGCACCCGCCGCCCCGACGCGGGCAGCAATGGACCCGATCTGGAGAGTACGGGAGATAGCGGCGGCGGCTACAATGTCGGTTGGGCGAACACGGGCGAGTGGCTGCGCTATACCATCAACGTCCCCACCACGCGCGCCTACAACATCGTCGTCCGGGCGGCTTCACCGGACGGGACAGGCCGCTTCCATCTGGAGCTGGACGGCAGCACAATCGGCAGCGCGCGAACGGTGCCCAACACAGGAGGCTGGCAGAATTATACGGACGTCACCCTGAACTCTGTCACCCTCACGGCGGGCAACCACAACCTGGACCTGCGAATCGACAGCAGCGGCGCTAACTACAACTATATCGAGTTTACGCCGGCGCCTACTATCCTTTTCGAGGACAACTTCAACCGGTCGAACAGCAACAGCGTCGGGAACGGCTGGAGCGAGAATGAACCCAGCTCTAACTCTGTGCGGATACAGAACAGCCGGCTCGAATTTTACCGGCCTGGTGATGCTTCCAACAGGCCCTACGTCTACCACACCTTCACCTCGGTATCGAGTGGGCAGGTGACATGGGAATACACCCTCCTCTGGGAAAGGACAGGTAGTGATACCAACTACCGTGTGAATATGGTCCTCGGCAACCGCAGCGGTTCGACCGTGCAGCCGGGCGTCCATCTCGTCTGGGCCAGGATAGGTGGCAGGAACGAGCGTCTTGGTTACGTGACCGGCAGTGGTGACACGTCTATTATGACGCTCGACTATCAGGCAACCATCCGCGTCGTGGCGGACGTAACTGCCCGTAGATACAACGTTTACGTGGACGGAAACCTGCGCGCCAGCAACATACCGTTCGAGAACAACGTCAACCTGAACGCTGTAGCCTTTTACACGGACAGGGTAAATGACTCTGGCTTCAACGGCCGCTGGTTCGATAACGTACTGATCCGGCAGGATTAACCGTGAACTGGCCCGCGAGGGCCGGCCGCCAGCGCCGCCTCAAACTCGACGCGCGCCTGGCTGTCGCTCTCGCGGGCCAGCCCCTCTGCCAGCGCGACCCAGCCTCCTGGCCCGCCAATCTGCCCCACAGCCCACGCCGCGTGCCCGCGCACCAGCGCCGACTCATCAGCCAGCAGGGGCAGTAGCGCCGGCAGCGCCTGCTGGCTTCCCCAGTTGCCCGCCGCCACACAGGCGTTGCGCACCAGCCGTTCGCGCTTAATCCGTTTGATCGGGCTACGGGCGAAGCGGGCGTTGAACGTCTCCTCGTCCAGGGCCAGCAGCTCCAGCAGCGGCGGCATCACGGCGTCCCAGTTGGCCGGGTAGAACGACTGCTCGGCTGTGGGGCGCGCGAAGCGGTTGAACGGGCAGACCATCTGGCAGACGTCGCAGCCGTAGACCCAGTTGCCCATCAGCGGGCGCAGCTCCCGTGGAATCCACGCTTTTAGCTCGATGGTCAGGTAGCTGATACAGCGGCGCGCGTCCAACACGTAGGGTTGGGGGAAGGCGTTGGTCGGGCAGGCGTCGAGGCAGCGGTGGCAGCTGCCGCAGCCGGGCATCGTCGCCGGCAGCGGGTCTGGCTCCAGCGGCAG
>JAAYYY010000552.1 GCA_012515125.1 Chloroflexota bacterium | reverse complement strand
TCCTTCAACAGGTAGCCAATCGCGCCGGAGCGGATGGCGTCGAAGACCTTCTCGTTCTCCAGGACGCTCGTCAGGGCGATTACCTCCGTATCGGGCTGGGCGGCGCGGATACGGCGAGTGGCTTCCAGCCCATCCATCTCCGGCATGAGGATATCCATCAGCACGACATCCGGGTTCAACTCCTGGGCCAGCCGCACCGCCTCGACGCCGTTGCGCGCTTCCCCAACCACTTCCAGCTCGTCATCCAATCCCAGAAACATACGCAACCCCTGGCGAACGACGCTGTGATCATCGACGAGTAACACACGGATAGTCATCTGGATAGTCCCCATCTCCGCCGAAAGGCCGAAGGATAACCCGTCCTACTGGACGATCTCGTCCTTGCGGAGATCCTGTAACATGGCCAGTAGATGTGACCAGGCGCCGGCCCAGCCGATGATGTCATGGTCTCATTATAACACCAACCGGCCCGCTCAGACCTACTGGAGGATAGCATGTCTTCTCGCCTTCGCCTCGTTTTCCTGTTCGCGGCGCTACTCCTCGCCCTGTTGGCGGGGGGTACAGCCCGGCCCACCCACGCGGCCGATGCCGCCTGGCGGGCCTCCTATTACAACAATACAAACCTCTCCGGCACACCCGTGGTGGTCCGCGATGAGGCCAACATCGACTACCGCTGGGGCACGCGCACCGCGCCCGCCCCCGGCGTGAATGTGGACAACTTCTCCGTCGAGTGGCGGCGCAACCTCGACTTCGCCCAGTCGGGCATCTACCGCTTCAGCGTGACCATGGACGACGGTATGCGCGTGCTTGTGGACGGCGTTACCGTCCTCGACGCCTGGACAACCGGTGGCACGCGCACCGTTACGGCGGATCGCTACGTCAGTGCCGGAACCCATCTCGTCCAGGTCCAATTCTTCGACGCCGTACTCTTCGCCGAGGCGCACTTCTCCTACCAGTACGTCGGCCCCGGCAGCCCGCCCGTGGATAACTGGCGCGGTGAATACTTCAACAACACCAACCTGAGCGGCAATCCGGTTGTCGTGCGCGACGATGCCAGCGTCAACTTTGACTGGGGCAGTGGCTCGCCCCTGACCGGCGTCGTCAACAGCGACAGCTTCAGCGTGCGCTGGAGCCGGACGCTGAACTTCACCGGCGGGCGCTACCTGGTCTCGGCCACGGCCGACGACGGCATCCGTGTCTGGATCAACAACCAGCTTGTCATTGACCAGTGGCGAGACCAGACCGCCACGACCTTTACGAATGAAGTGCTGGTTCCCGGCGGCGCCCTGCCGGTACGCGTCGAATATTACGACCACGGCGGCGGCGCGATTGCCCGCGTATCCTGGACGCCGGTTGCGACGACCGTTTTCAACTGGCGCGGCGAATACTTCACCAACCGCAACCTGTCGGGCAACCCCATCGCCATCCGCGACGACGCGGCTATTGACTTCAACTGGGGCGATGGCCCGCCGATGGCTGGCATGGATCGCGATAATTTCAGCGTGCGCTGGACGCGGACACTGACACTCAACCCCGGTCGCTATCGCTTCACCACCACAACCGACGACGGCGCCCGGCTGTGGGTCAACAACCAGCTGATCATCGACCGCTGGCAGCCGCAGAGCCTCCAGAGCGCCAGCGGCGAGATCGACATCGCCGGCAGCACAGCGGCGGTCCGCATGGAATACTTCGACCAGAATGGCTTCGCCGAGGCCCACCTGAGCTGGACGCGCGTCAGCGCCGGCCCCAGCCCGAACCCGACGCCGACCCCGGTTCCGGGCCAGGGCACGGCGACGGTAACCGCCTCCGGCCTGAACGTGCGCAGCGGTCCGGGCATCGGCAACCGGATACTGATCGTGATCCGTCGCGGGCAGGTCTACCCGCTCGCCGGCTACCGGAATGCCGAGGCGAACTGGGTGATGATCACCCTGCCGGGCGGCGAGCAGGGTTGGGTCCATGCCAACTACGTAACCACCAGCGTGCCTGTCAGCAGCCTCGCCGTCTGGAACGCACAGCCGGCTCCGAGCCCGACGCCTCCCCCGACAGCCTCCGGCAACGCGACCGTCACGGCGTACCATCTGAACATGCGCAGCGGCCCGGGCATCACTCACAGCGTCATCGTCGTGCTTGACCTGGGCCAGACGATGACCCTGCAGGG
>JAAYYY010000069.1 GCA_012515125.1 Chloroflexota bacterium | reverse complement strand
GCGACCGTAGGCTCGTGCTGCGGCGCCCACAGCTCCCAGACCTGCCGGACGTAACTGCGAGCCTGAGCCGCACGGGCTTCGGGCGTTGGCGCCTGCACGATATCAGCCACGTTCAGACTACCCTCGAACGAGGGTGGGGCGAGCCAGCGAAAGCGGCTGTGTTTGGGCTGCCGGCCCTCGCGCAGGGCCCGCCGGCGGATCCACAGGGCGTTCTCCGGCGCCACGCCGCGCACGAGCACGCCGTACAGAGCCAGCAGATGCACGGCTACGGACTGGGTAGCCTGGTCGGAAGGATGGCCCGGATGTTGGGCCATGTAGGCGTCGGTGATCAGGCCATTGAGCGGCGCGGGCGCGAGGGGCGGCTCGCCGGCATTGATCAGTGCGGCGAACAGCGCCCAGCAGGCCGGCGACGCGCCGACGTAGCGGTGGGCCGGCCCGTCGAAGCGGGGCAGAACGACCCGGCAGTCGGGACAGGTCTCGAACTCCGGCTGCGCCATCCTGCTCTAATCAGGGCAGCACCGTCGCATCGGCGAAGGTGATCCGGTAGCCAATATCGGGCAGCTCCAGCATGGTCGGCGTCGAGCCAACCGGGCCTTCTATCTGCTGCTGGCCCATAATCTTGACCACGTCCTGCCAGTTCTGGCTGCCGGTCAGGTAGAGCTCGGCCTCCAGGACGACGACACGCAGCGGCGACGGCAGCGGATTGGGCAGCGTGAGCGTGCCCTGCCACGAGCGGATGAAGCCACTACCGCCGCCGGGCGCCAGCAGCGTCGCCGCCACAGGCTCCCAGCCGGCGTCGTCACTGGCGTCGGCGTCGCCAAACTGGCGGCGCTCCAGTCGGGCGACCACGACCGACGAGCCGGGGATGGCTACGTCCTGGTTGAAGTAGCCGGGACCGGTGACGGTGACCGGCAGCGTGCCGCCGGCCACGGCGTTGTTCAGGTCGTAATCCACCTGCCGGTCGGGCACGACCTGGATGAAGTCGGAGAGCACCACGCGCGAGAGGTGGGCGCCGGGCACCGAGATGGGCTGGAAGCGGGCCAGCGCCAGCCGGACGAACGGGAAGTAGCCGCGGCCCACGTTCATCTCGACGTCGGCGTACCAGAGGCCGCGGTTGCCATCGTAGGCGGGGGCGAACCCGGCAACGTCCACGGCCGGGCTCGCGATCTCCGCCAGGCTCAGGTTGGTGTCGGTCGCCGCCGCGTTGGCGAAATCGCCGAGGGCGAGCGGAGCCAGCTCGGCGGCCCGCCACAGCGGGTCCATGCCCCATTCGCTGGTGTAGCGCTTCAGCGTATCCATGTCCTCGCTATCGACCGGGACGGCCGGCGGGCGGAGCAGGACGCCCAGCAGCTCGCCCGCGCCGGAGGAAAACCAGGGCCGTTCCATATAGACGCGCAGGCCGCCGCCGCGCCGCACGCGCGTCCTGACGCCGCCGGCTTCGCTTTCGCTCCACTGGAAGGTGGGCAGCAGGTAGAGCGGGCGGGCTGCGTCAGGCCGGGAAGTATTGGGCACGTCCAGCTCGACGACCACCGGCGCTTCCGAAGGCAGCGGGCGGATCAGATTGTTAGGGTCGGCAACCACAGCGGGCGGGAAATGCTCGCGGAAGCGCGTCGAGCCGATCGGCCTGTAGCTGACCCGGTGGTACTTCGTGTCGCCGAGGACGTGCCGGACAGCCGTCTCGGCGCTGCCCATCGCGGCGAGGATGCTGGCGAACGTCGGCGCGTCGTCGGCCGGGTCGGGCAGAATCAGCTCGGCGACGTGCATCTCCTGCCCCACCGTATCGACGTCGGGCTGGTTGGCCGGATCGGCCGGGTTGTCCAGCGGATCGGCCCACTGCGCCCAGAGGTCCACCTTGCCTGTGCTCTTGCCGTCCACGGCGAGCGTCCCGTCCAGCGAGGCGTCGGTATCGCCAACCTGCCGGGCTGGATTGATAGCCAGCGCGCTGATCTGCGGGATGACCAGCGGCTGCTGGACGGCGTGAACGAGAACCAGCGTGCGGAAGGGCAGGTGCAGCCAGTTGCGCCCGCTCTCCGTCTCGGCCCGTAGCTGGGCCAGATTGGGCGGGTTGGCCTCCTCGGCCCAGCCCCAGACCGCCATCTGGTCGAGGTCTTCGGGCAGGAAATAGGAGCAGATACGCACCTCGAACGTCTCCCCCTGCGGCACCTGGACGGAGAGCACACGATTCACCGCATCCCACGCCGGTTGCGCCGGGGCGTCGCCGGCCGGCAGCCCGGTGATGCGCAGACGGAGCGGTTCGGGGTCGGGCCAGCTCCCGTCGAAGGCCAGCCGGTTGACGCCGTCGGTGACGTCCAGCGGGCCCATGCCGGGCAGGCCGAGCAGCAGGACGCCACGGGCGAAGGGATCGGGCAGGTAGGCCACGTCGAAGGTGTCGTTGGTCTGCAGCCAGTACGTCCGCTTCTGTGCCGGGTCGTCTACCTCCTGCACGCCGGGGATCAGCTCCAGGTCGCCCGTCGTCAGGTTGAGGCGATGGGTGGTGGAGGCGGCTTCACGGCTGGCGAGATCGTAGGCGGCCTGGTCGCTGAGCATGCCGGGCGTGCCGTCGAACCTGCCGTGGCGCTCGGCCATCAACTGCGCCGTCTTGGGCGGGGCGATGTGCCGCTCGCTCTGCTGGGCGGTAATCG
>JAAYYY010000551.1 GCA_012515125.1 Chloroflexota bacterium | reverse complement strand
TCGCCCGGTGGCAGGAGCGGTTCGAGGCGCAGAGCCGGGAGCTGGCCGGCGTGCGGTCGCTCCTGCAGCAGCGAGCTGAGGCGCTGCAACGGGCAGAACAGACGATCACCGCCCAGCAACAGCAGGTTGGGCAGCTGACGGAGGAGAGTGCCCTGCTACAGCAACAGCTCCGCGACGCATTGGAACCTCTGGAGGAGCTCCAGGACCGTGTGGAGAGCCTGGAAAGCGCTCTCCGGGCCAGCGTGCAGCGGAACGCCGAACAGGAGGAGGCGCAGCTCCGCTGGCAGGAGCTGGCCGAAGTATCGCGCGACAGGGCATCCGAACTGGAAAAGGAGCTGGAGAAGGCCCAGCGCAAATTTGAGACCGTCCAGCAGCTATACGACGAGCTGAGAGAACGGCTGGCCCGGTCGGAGGCCGAAGTGGCGCTGCCCGGCGAAGAACCGGAGCAGCCCGATGGCGGGAGCGCGCGACAGGCCCGGCTGGAAGCCCAGCTTGAAGCAGCGCAGGCTGAGCTGGCCGAGCTGGAAGAACAACTCACCTGGCAGCAGCTGGCCGCCGAAGCCGCGGCTGCCCGGCTGGCCTCCCAGAGCGAGCAGGAAGCTGCCGTTCAGGCGATGCTGCGCGAGCAACTGGACACGGCTGCTGCCCGGATCCACGAATACCACGAAATGGCCGAGAACTGGAAGGCGAACGTAGGCCGGCTCACGGAGCTGCTTTACGAAGCCAGGCAGCAGTCGAACCGGCAGGCCGCCGAACTGGAAGAGCTGCGGAACCAGATAACTGAAGCGCGTGCTGAGCGCAAGAAGCTACAAAAGGCTGCCACCCGGCATATCGTGGAGCTGCAGGCTGAGCTTGAGGCAAAGGAGAGGGAGCTGGCAGAGCTATCTGGACGCCGGGAGAGCCGTCGCCGATCCTGACGCCTCTGCGGCCCCTCCGGCGATTAGCAACAATGACCCGTTCTGAGAGACGCAGCGCGGGCATCGACCAGGAACAACCGCAAAAGGAGACATTGATGAAGGACATCGAGTTAGCGATTATTGGGGGCAGCGGACTATACAATATGCCAGACCTCCACGTCGAGGAGATGGTCAGGCCGGGCACACCTTTCGGCTCGCCCTCCGACGCCATCACCGTCGGCACGCTTCACGGCCGGCGCATTGCCTTCCTGCCGCGACACGGCCGGGGACATGTGCTGACGCCGAGCGAGGTACCCTACCGGGCCAACATCTTCGCTCTGAAAGAGCTTGGCGTGCGCTATATCATCTCCGTCAGTGCCTGCGGCTCGCTCCGCGAGGATTACGCGCCGGGCCACATTGTAATTCCCGATCAGCTCTTCGACCTCACGCGGTGCCGCGAGCGCTCCTTTTTTGGTAAGGGATTGGTCGCTCACGTCAGTGTAGCCGAGCCTTTCTCGCCGGAGCTGAGCGCGGCGCTGGCGGACGCCGTTCGCGCGGCCGGCGGCGCCGTTCACCAAGGCGGAACCTTTCTGACCATAGAAGGGCCGCGCTTCAGCACCCGCGCCGAGTCGAATACCTACCGGCAGTGGGGCATGAGCCTGATCGGCATGACCACCAGTCCGGAGGCCTTTCTGGCGGCTGAGGCGGAAATTGCCTACGCCGTCATGGCTCATGTCACCGACTACGACGTCTGGCACGAAACGGAGGCGCCCGTCTCGGTGGAGATGGTCGTGCGCATTCTGCAGAAGAACACCGCCACCGCCCAGGCGGCGATTGCCGAGCTGGCCCGCACGATGGACAGTTGGGCCGGCGACTTCGCCGCTCACCACGCGATGCAGAACGCCCTGATTACCAGCCCAGAGCGCATTAATGCGGCGACGCGCTCGCAGCTGGCTCCGCTGGTCGATCGCTATCTGGGATGAGGGAACTGGCCAGCGCACGGTTGGCGTCATGACGCCTCTCTTCTTCGTCACGCTGCGCGAAAAACGGAGCTGGCAGGAGCGGCTGCTGCTCATCCTCGCCGCGGCTTTTGTGGCGCTGAACGGCATTGCCCTCAGCCTGGCCCTGACCGGAGCGCTCAGCCTCCAGCACCTGGCGGCTCCGACTGTCTGGTTGGCTACCATGGTCGCCGCCCACCTGCTGTTACAGCGCCTGCAGCCGCAGCACGATCCGGTTCTGCTGCCGCTCTACGCCCTGCTTACCGGCTGGGGCCTCATCCTCATCGACCGGCTGGCGCCCAACTTCCTGTGGCGCCAGCTGCTCTGGCTGGTTCTCGGCACGGCGCTGCTGGTGGTGCTCGCTGTCGTGCCGCAAAGTCTACGGCTGGTGCGCCGCTACCGCTACACCTGGCTGACCATTGGACTGGTCCTGCTGGTGGCGACGCTTGTCTTTGGCGTGAACCCGTCGGGCAGTGGCGCCGCGCTCTGGCTGCCCTGGCCCTTCCTGGACGACGTCTACTTTCAGCCGTCCGAGCTGCTCAAGCTGCTGCTTGTCATCTTCCTGGCCAGCTACTTTGACGAATACCAGCGCGTGGCAACTGTCAGCCCAGACGGGGGAAGTCGCCGCCATCTGGCCTACCTGGCCCCCCTGTTCCTGATGTGGGGATTCTCTATCCTGCTGCTCGTCTGGCAGCGCGACCTGGGGGCGGCGGCGCTCTTTTTTCTCGTCTTTCTGGCGCTGCTTTACCTCGCCACGGGGCAGTGGCAATATGTAGCGGGAGGCATTGGCCTGCTCGCGCTGGCGGCACTGTTCGGCTATTTCACCTTTGCCGTCGTCGAGCTGCGTTTCGAAACCTGGTGGAATCCGTGGCCCGAGGCCATGGACCGCGCTTTCCAGATCGTCCAATCGCTCTATGCCATCGCCGCCGGAGGCGTCACCGGGCAGGGGGTCGGCCAGGGGTTCCCGTACTATGTCCCGGTGGTCCACTCCGACTTTGCCTTTGCCGCTATCGCCGAGGAATGGGGTCTCGTCGGCAGCATCGCCACCATCGCCTGCTTTGCGCTGCTGGCCCACCGGGGGCTGTTAATCGCCTCGCGCGCCCGGCGGGCCTTTCACATGTATCTCGCCGCCGGTATGACGCTGCTGATCAGCGTGCAGGCCTTTTTGATCATGGCCGGCGTCGCCCGGCTGATTCCGCTGACCGGAGTGACGCTGCCGCTGGTCAGCTATGGCGGCAGCTCGCTGCTCATGACGAGCGCCATGTTGGGCTTGCTGCTCAACTTATCTTCGCGGATGGAGTTGGGGCAGCGCCGTT
>JAAYYY010000550.1 GCA_012515125.1 Chloroflexota bacterium | reverse complement strand
GGTGCAGGCCTCCGCGGAGCATACCGGCCTCGGCAAACAGCTCGTCGCGCAAGCCGGGGAAATTGGCGATCAGCTCGTCCAAAGCGGCGCCGACGGTGCGCCCGGAAACCTCGACGCGACTGGCGCCACCCGTATGGCGGCGGAACGGCTGTGGGATGACAATCTCGGCCATCGACTGCCTCGTTACACCGGCTCCTCATTGCCTCAACACCGCTTATCGCATTGTAAAGGCGGCTGGCTATCCTGCAAACTGCTGGTAAAATCCGCGCACCGGGCGTGCCCCGGCCCGTATCCAGTCGCGTGATGGAGGCGCGTCCAGCTCGCAGCCCGCCGCCTGCCAGGTGGCGCCGGGCGCAGAGGCAAACCGAGAGGGGGTCTGTCATGGCAGAAAGGCGGTTTGACTACATCATCGTGGGCGGCGGCTCGGCGGGCAGTGTGCTGGCCAACCGTCTGAGTGCGGCGCCGGGTAACCAGGTTCTGGTTCTGGAGGCGGGAAGGCCAGACTATCTCTGGGATATCTTCATCCACATGCCGGCCGGGCTGACCTTTCCCATTGGCAACAAATTCTACGACTGGTGTTACGAAAGTGAGCCCGAGCCCTACATGCACGGCCGGCGCATTTTTCACGCGCGGGGCAAGGTGCTCGGCGGCTCCAGCAGTATCAACGGGATGATCTACATCCGTGGCAATGCCATGGACTATGAGAAATGGGCGGCGGACGAGGGCATGGAAAACTGGGATTACGCCCACAACCTGCCCTACTTCATACGCGCCGAAACGCGCCTGAAGGGCGCCGACGCCTACCACGGCGACAGTGGCCCGCTGGTTCTGGAGACCGGCCCGTGCGAGAACCCGCTCTTCCAGGCCTTCTTCCAGGCGGTACAGCAGGCCGGCTATAGCCTCACCGACGACGTTAACGGCTACCGGCAGGAGGGGTTTGGCCCCTTTGACCGCAACATCCGGCGAGGGCGGCGCCACAGCGCCTCGCGCGCGTACTTGCATCCAGTGAAGAGCCGCCCCAACCTGCAGATCATCTTTCGCGCCCTGACCTCGCGCATCCTGTTTGAGGGCAAGCGGGCCGTGGGCGTCGAATACGTGACGCGCGGCGGCGCGTCGCACAAGGTATTTGGCGGCGAGGTTATCCTCTGCGGCGGCTCGATTAACTCCCCGCAACTGCTGCAGCTTTCTGGCGTCGGCAACGCCGCCGAGCTGGAAGCGCTCGGCGTGCCCGTCGTACACCATCTGCCCGGCGTCGGCGAGAACCTGCAGGACCACCTGGAAGTCTACGTGCAATATCGCTGCAAGCAGCCTGTCTCGGTCTATCCGGCCCTGCTGAAGCGCAACTGGCCCTGGGTCGGCGCGCAGTGGCTCTTTCTGCGCCGCGGCCCGGCGGCTACCAATCACTTCGAAGGAGGCGGCTTTATCCGCAGCAATGAGGACGTGGCTTACCCCAACGTGCAGTTCCACTTCCTGCCGGTAGCCATCCGCTACGACGGCTCGGCTCCAAGCCAGGGCCATGGCTACCAGGTCCACGTCGGCCCTAACAACTCCGACGCGCGCGGCTGGGTAAAGATCCAGTCACCGCATCCCCGGGTGCCGCCGAAGCTGCAGTTCAACTATCTCTCGACTGCACAGGATCGCCGGGAGTGGGTCGAGGCCATACACAGCGCGCGCAAGATCCTCAACCAGCCCGCCTTTGAGCCCTACAACGGCGGCGAACTATCCCCCGGCCCGGCGGTGGAAACAGACGAGCAGATTCTGGATTGGGTGGCCCGCGACGGTGAAACGGCGCTCCATCCGTCCTGCACCTGCAAGATGGGCCTGGACGAGATGGCCGTCGTCCATCCAGACAGCCTGCGCGTACACGGCCTGGAGAATCTGCGGGTCGTGGACGCCTCGGTCATGCCCTACGTCACCAACGGCAATATCTACGCACCGGTGATCATGATTGCCGAAAAAGCGGCAGACATGATCCTGGGCAACACGCTGTTGCCACCTTCCGACGCACCGTTCTACCGGCACAAGGGCCAGGCATCCAGCGCTGGCGGCTGAGGCAACAACTGGCTACCCGCGCTGTACCTCTTCCGGCAGGTCGTACCACTGAACACGCTCGCCGATGCGATCGCGCGCCTTCCACTTCAGACTTTTGGGCGCGGCGTCGAGCGTATTGCGCAGCACGTCCAGCCGCTCGGTAATGGTCAGCTTCTGGCCCCCTTCGAGGTCATAGGCATCGGCGAAATCCCGCACCTTCTGGGCATTGATCGTGATCGTCTTCCAGAGCCCCCAATCGCGCGCGCAGAGGCTGGTGATGTAGGGGAGATTGAACATATCGTCGTCTCCATCGCCGAAGCTGTGGTCGAGCACCAGCGCACAGAGGTCGCGCACGTCCTTTTCGTTGAGCTGCACGATCTGCATTTTGGTCAGCAGCAGCTCCGCGAGCGGCACGGTCACTGGCTCCAAAGCCAGCCGGTCGGCCGTAATCGGGATGCTGTGGCACATGTGGAACTCGTTGACAAAGACATCGATCTGCCGCTCCCCACGCTCGTCGTAGAACAACAGGCGGCGATCGCCGTTAAGCAGGTTAAAGGATTGATTGGGCACGTAGCCTAACTTGGCCACGGCTGCCGCAAGGCGGTCTGTACGCCGGTCGGCGAGGACGAAATCGAAGTCCGCGTATTGGCGTGCCAGGGAGCGGTGGTTGGCGCTGGGGGAGTGCAGGCGCACAGCGAGGCCGCCGAGCAGGCGCAGGACCATGCCCTGCTCGGCGGCCAACTCCACGATATGCTGCACGGCAGATTGTACTTCGGGAAGAGCAGCCATATCGCACCAATCGCCTATTCGGCCGGAATCTCCTTGTAGAGCATGTCCAGGCTAACACCACGGCTGCGCCGGTAGTAGCGGGCGAAAACGTAGATGACCAGGGCGATGCCGTACATGGCGAGCATGAAGACCATCGACGAGGTGTTGGTCAGGCCAATGCCGTACAGTCCGTTGGGATCGATCAGCCATTGGTACAGGAGGAAGAGGAGAAAGGCCAGGAAGATCACCCCGGCGACCGAAATCAACGGCAGGCCCAGTATCTTGTACTTGGCAATCGGCGAAGCTTCGTACATCTCCTTCTTCGTGTACGGTAGGATGATGGCGCTGATCGTCGAGCCGAGGTAGGTGATGGCAATGACCAGGGTAGACATGAGCGTCAGGCTCTGGAAGTTGGCGATATCCCAGACGTAGAGAATAGAGACGATCAGGCCGGGAACGACCATCAACACCATTGCCCATATCGGCGTGCGCGTGCGGGGATGGACCGTCGCCACGGCTTCGGGCAGCACGCGGTCGAAGGCCGCAGCAAAGATGACGCGCGTCGAAGAAAGGAAGATCGTGCCGGCCCAGCCGAAGAACCACATGCTCATCGCCAGGATGACCACAAACTGCACAATCCGGCTGCTGGTGAGGAACATCGTCAGCATCGCCGGGTAGGGCCAGAAATTCAGCGGCGGCGCCTGGTCGGTAAAACCCCAGCGATAGTTCCAGTAGGCGCCGTTAGCATTGGTGTAAAAATCCCAGGTGATCGTCTTGTTGATGAGCAAGAAGAAGACGACGGCCAGAACCGTGGTGGCGACCAGCGCGCCGCCCATGCCGAGCATGTTCCGTTTGAAATCGTCGGCGCCCTTTACTTCGCCGTAGAGCGTGGCCCCCCAATTGGGCCACAGGTTGAAGAAGACGATGTAGGGCATGGCCAGGAAGACGGCAGCCAGCGAGCCGCCCGTCATCGGCAACACGGCGCCGGCCTCTTCGCCGGCTGCCAGCGTGGCCTCATAAACGCTGCCTCCGGCAGCCCCGGAGCCAAACATCTCCGGCGCCCGGGCATCCAGGCCGGCCCGGAAGGCGTCGTGGCTGCCGAACAGGAGGAAGAGGAAGACGATGGCCAGGCCGGCCAGACCTACCCAGAAGCAGACCTTCTGCACCCTGGCATACGAGCGCATGCCCAGGGCAATGATCACGGTGATGTACCCGATCATGATCACCGAAACAATGAACCAGGCGTTGGGGTTCCAGGCAAAGTAGTCGGCCGCGCCCTGCATGCCCAGTATGCCCAGCAGCGGTACGAAGAACTCGTGGCGCAGCATGTCGGAATAAAGCGGCGTCCAGAGCCAGAGGATGAACCACCAGCCGGTTACGGCCAGAACAAATCCGATGCCACCGCCAAGAATCCGGCTCTGCCAGACGTAATCACCGCCGGCGCGCGGCATCACCGCAATGAGGCCGGCGTAGACCACCACCTGCGTGAGGATGATAATGCCGCTAACCACAGCCGTGGTCAGCAGGCCGCCTTCCAGATAGTACATCTGGCTGAAAATGTAAAGCCCCAGGGTGATCAGGTTGATGGAGAAGAAGGCGTAGACAAAAGCGTCGAATACAGACCAAGAGCGCACGAGGCCGGTGGCCTTCCGCAAGAACAACGTCGAGCTGCTCATCTCTTTCCCTCCTAAATGTCTTTCCGGCAGTTCCAGAATGGATCAGTCTCCTATTTGACCGATAGCACCTCCTTATCGCTACCCGGTGGTGAGCAGATAACTGCGCACGCCACGTCGCTTGTCAAGGTCGACAACTGCTCCCTGCAAGACACCCTGCTCATAGAGGCTTCCGGCATTGATCGCCAACGTCTTCCCCAGCCGGGCCGTGCCCTTTCCTTCGTGAATGTGGCCGTGGAGTGTCAGCACAGGTTGGTGCCGGAGAATCGCATCGCGCACCGCCGTGCTGCCGACCGGCACGAGGGAGCGTCCGGCCTCCTTCACATTCAGGTCGTCGTCGATCTCTGGGGCTTCGTCCAGATTCGATCCATAGGGCGGGCAGTGGAAGTTGAACACGGTATGCGCCATATTCGGCTTTGCGCCGAGCTGGCCCACCATCTGTTCGATCTTTACCGCCAGATCTTCTTCGCTCGCCTCCCGGTAGGTCTTCCACGGCGTGATGTTCGACCAGCCAGTGCTTATCATCTGGAAGCCATCGCCAAGCTCGACCACACGCCCTTCGGCCAGCTCGACATGGCGAGCCCGGCACACGACCTCGTCCACCTCCATGGCATCGTCATTGCCCGGACAGACGTAACAACGCAGGCCGGAGCCGTCCAGTCGCTCGTCGGCCAGCGCCATCCATTGCTCAACCACGTCGAGCATCTGCTGGTGGAAGAAGGCATCGACTTTTGCCGGGTCAGCTTCGAATTCCGCCAGCTCTTCGGCGGTTACCCGGAACGGGTAATAGCCCCGGCTCTTAACCCGCCGCTCCATATCGGCGACCGCCCCTTCGTCGGGGAGAAAGAACTCCTGCTGCAGAAGCGTCGCCTTGAACCCGCCCTCTGGCAGCGCCAGAATGGGCACCAGGGCCTTGCCCGTCATGTCGCCACCCAGGACAAGGACGTCAGCCTCGTAGAATTTCCCGGCATTCAGGAACTTCCGCCAGCAGATATCGGAGCCGTGGATATCGGTCGCAAAAAAGAGTCGCGGCATGATCTTCCCCTGAAACGCGGTGCTCTACTGGATTGTCGGTGCGGTGGAAACTGGCAATAGTGCGTGTAGTATAAACATAGTTGCGCCGCAGGCAAGCGCTAATCTCCGGCAGAATTGGCGACACGGCGGCGCGTTTCCTGTACAAAAGGACAGTTTCCCACAATTATACAAGAAATCACTTGACAAATTCGGTTCGCCTTCTGTATGCTGATTGTACACAGACGTTGCCTGCCTTCGACCAGAGCAACAAGGAGACATCGCATGTCCACCGATCCATCAGCACAGATGGCGGATGTACAATCCCGCATTCTTGCCATTTTGAAGCAGCGCGGGGAAGCAACCACGCAAGAGATTGCTGCGCAGCTGGACGTCACCTATGAAGCCGTCCGGCAACAGGTAAAGCAGCTCGAAGCAAACGGGCTCGTCGGGCGGCGACCGGAGCCAAATCCCGCCGGGGTTGGCCGGCCGCTCCGCTACTATTCGTTGACCCCGGCCGGCGAGCACTATTTCCCCAAGCAGTACGACGACCTGGCCGTGAGTCTGATCGATGCCGTCGGCGAGAGCCTGGGCAGGGACGCGCTGCAGCAGGTACTGGCGGCGCTGGCCGACGACGAGGTCGCCGCATGGGAGCAGCGGCTGGCAGGCCTGTCGCTGGAGGCACGGCTCGAAGCACTGCGCGACTACTATATTGACGGCGACCCTTTTATGACGGCTGTTGGCGATGAGGAATCCCTGGCGCTGGTCGAGCGCAACTGCCCGTACCTCAACGTGGCCCTGCGCCGGCCCGCCCTGTGCAGCCTGACGGTCTCTGTTCTCAGCCGACTGCTCGGCTATCGCGTCACGCGCGTGCGCCGTTTCCAGGATGGCGACGGTCGCTGCGTCTTCCGCGTCCACCTCGACCGTCCGCTGGCGCCAGACCAGCTGCGTTTTGAGTTTGAAGGCGACCAACACTGAGCAAAGGAGGAAACCATGAAGGAAGTGACTTATCTGATTGTCGGCGGTGGAATGACTGCCGCCTCCGCTGTTAGCGGCATTCGCGAGCTGGACAAGCACGGCACGATTGCCATCCTCTCGTCTGAGAACCAGCCGCCCTACAATCGCCCTCCCCTCTCGAAAAAGCTGTGGACCGGCAAAAAGAAGCTCGAGGACATCTGGCGCGATCTACCGGACGACGTCGCATTTCACGCCGGCCGGACCGCCGTCAACCTGGACCTCGACCGCAAGGTAGTGACCGACGACACCGGCGAGCAGTACCGCTTCGAGAAGCTGTTGTTGGCTACCGGCGGCAGCCCGCGCCGTCTGCCCTTTGGCGGCGACAACATCATCTACTATCGCGACCTGAATAGCTATCGCCGGCTGCGCGGGCTGGCAGCGGAGCACGACCGGTTCGTCGTTATCGGCGGCGGCTTCATCGGCTCGGAGATCGCGGCTGCGCTGGCCATGCAGGGCAAGCAGGTGACGATGCTCTTTCCTGAGGATGGCATCGGCGCGCGCATCTTCCCGGTCGAGCTGGCCTCTTTCCTGAACGAATACTACGGCGAAAAGGGTGTGAATGTACTCGCGGGGGAGTCGGTGACCGGCCTCGAAGGGTCAGGCACCGATTTGACCGTGCTCACGGAGAGTGGCCGGCTTATCTCGGCCAATGGGGTGGTCGCGGGCATCGGCATCATACCCAACGTCGCGCTGGCGGAAACAGCCGGACTGGAAGTCGGCAACGGCATCGTCGTCAATGGCTCCCTGCAAACGAGCCATCCCGACGTCTATGCCGCCGGCGACGTGGCCAGCTTCCCCGACCCCTATCTGGACCGCCGTCGCCGGGTCGAGCATGAAGACGCGGCGAACAGCATGGGGCGCGTGGCGGGACAGGCCATGGCGGGCGGCGACAGCACGTACGACTATTCGCCGATGTTCTACTCCGATATGTTCGACCTGGGTTACGAGGCAGTCGGCCGGCTCGACTCGCGGCTGGAGACAGACGTGGCCTGGGAAGAGCCGTTCCATAAGGGCGTGATCACCTACATCGACGAGGGCAAAGTGGCCGGCGTTCTGAACTGGAACGTCTGGGACCAGGTAGACCAGGCTCGGGAGCGGCTGGGGCAGCCCGTCTCCGCCGCAACACGGGCAGCAACGGAAGGTTGACATGACCGACGACACAATCGAAATCGTCAAGATCGCTCGTTCAAAACCCTATTCGAACGGCAGCGCGGGGCACCATAATGGCGACCTGCAGGGGACCGAAGAGCAGTTGGAGAAGAGCAAGCTGCTGGTGCAATCGCTGCTCTCGGTTCTCGGCGAGGATCCCAACCGCGACGGCCTGCGCAGCACGCCACGGCGCGTGGCGAAGATGTACGCCGAGCTTCTGGCCGGCTACCAGATGAACGCCACGGCGCTGGTCAACAATGCCCTGTTCGACGTCGAATACGACGAGATGGTCGTCGTAAACAACATCGCGTTTTACAGCCTGTGCGAACATCACCTGCTGCCCTTTTTCGGCCACGTACACGTCGCCTATCTGCCCGGCAAGCGGGTCATTGGCCTGTCGAAAATCCCCCGTCTCGTGGAGATGTATGCCCGGCGGCTGCAGATCCAGGAGCGGCTGACGCAGCAGATCGCCGATGAGCTGGAGTCCATCGTGCAGCCGCGTGGCGTCGCCGTCGTCGTGGACGGGCTGCACCTGTGTAGCGCCATGCGCGGCGTCCGCCAGCAGGACGCACGCCTGCGCACGCGTGTGATGCGGGGTGCATTCCGGCAGGATGCCGCCCTGCGCCGCGACTTACTGGAACAGCTACCGCCTCCCGGATAGACTGACCCGGCGCCCTGCCGGTCATGACATTACATTCATCACTATCGTCCGGCCCGCAGCGGGTGCACCATGATCCTGTGGTCATTGCTGTGGAGGGCCCGATGAACGGCGACGCTCTTTCCTGGCTTCTCGAACCGGATCTCGCCAATCCCGGCGTGCGTTACTTCGCCTTAAAGGAATTGCTGGAACGGCCGGACGATGACCCCGACGTCGTCGCGGCCCGGCAAGCTGTTATGACCGGCGGGCCGGTCGCCGCTATCCTGGCAGCGCAGGCTCCTGAGGGCTATTGGGTCGAGCCGGGTCCCGGATACTACCCCAAATACACGGGCACGATCTGGCAGATCATTTTTCTGGCTCAGCTTGGTGCAGATGGTAGCGACCCGCGTGTCCGGCTGGGCTGTGACTATGTTCTGGAGCACAGCCGCTCCCCCTATGGCGGCTTCTGGGCGGGCGCTGACCCGGCCGGGATGGTCCAATGCCTGCAGGGCAACCTCGCCGCCGCGCTGATCGATTTCGGTTACCTGGAAGACGAGCGCCTGCAGGTCACGCTTGACTGGCTGGCCCGCAGCGTAACGGGTGAGGGCATTGCGCCGGCCAGCGAGCGGAATGCCTCGCCGCGCTACTATCGCAGCGGCAACAGCGGGCCGGGCTTTGCCTGCAGCGCCAATGACCACCGGCCCTGCGCCTGGGGCGCCGTAAAGTCGATGATGGCGCTGAGTAAGGTGCCGCCCGGGGCCCGCACGCCTCACGTCCAGGCCGCCGTTGAGTGTGGGACCGCTTTCCTCCTCTCGCGCGATCCGGCTGTCGCCGACTATCCGATGGGCTACGCCACGAAGCCGAGCCGGAGCTGGTTCCAGTTTGGCTATCCAATCGCCTACGTCACCGACGTGCTGCAGAACCTCGAAGTGCTGACCGCTCTCGGCTACGGGCAGGACACACGGCTGGCGCCTGCGCTTGCCCTGCTTCTGAGCAAACAGGATCGGCAGGGGCGCTGGCAGATGGCCTACAGCTACAACGGCAAGACCTGGGCGGACGTGGAAGAGAAAGGAAAGCCGAGCAAGTGGGTGACGTTACGCGCGCTGCGCGTGCTGAAGCGGGCCGGCATGGTGCTGGCTTGAGGAAGACCGGCACACTCGCTTATCCAGCCACCTTCTCCACCGGCTGTCGCAGAATAGTCTGCAGCTTCTCCGGTGCGGCGCGGCGCGGATCGCCGAGGTAGATTTCGTGGTGTTTGCCACGGTAGGCGTATCCGTTTGCGGCGGCAAACGCTTGCATCTGCGCCAGCGTGCGCGGCTCGTCGGCGTAGGGGCCGGCGTGCATTATCTGCAGCGACAGCCCTTCCCGGAAGCGCTCCAGGCGCAGCTCTGCCAGGCGCGGGTTAGGTTTCTTACGCATCTGCTCGGCCAGCGCGTCGTGCCACATCTCGGCGGTGATGTGCTCGGGCTGGAGGATCATGAGCGTGTAGTTCCACGCTTCCTGCCGGTTGAAATCGAAGTCGCCGGAATCGACCCACCATAGGCCCTCCAGGGCCATGATGCCGTAATCGACCGGGTCTACTTCCCGCTTTTTGGACATGAATTTGAGGGCGTAGGAGATGGCGTAGAGCGCGCCGACGGCCTCCTGAAAGGCCGCAGATTCTCCCGGCGACTGGCCAGCTTCGATACGCCCGTCCAGCATGG
Source organism: Chloroflexota bacterium (assembly GCA_012515125.1). Lineage (GTDB taxonomy): Bacteria > Chloroflexota > Anaerolineae > Promineifilales > Promineifilaceae > JAAYYY01. The sequence continues at coordinate 9,332 of JAAYYY010000550.1, read as the reverse complement.
CGAACTGCAGCTCGGGCACGTCTACCACAGAGACCTCTCTGGCCGAGGGCCGGTAAAGTTGCCTGTACTCTTTTTTCAGGTCGATTTTGCGCATTGTTATCCCCCCGTGATGGGTCCCGCATCCCCAGGCGTCGTCTGGGCTGAGAGAGCGAAACGGTGGCACGAGTCCCTACCTAGAACTATAAGGCAACTCCCTGAAAAGTGGAAGCCACAGCGCCGGTCGAGCGCAGACGGGCGTACTTCTCTTGACGCAAACGAGTGGAAGTGGTAACTTCTGATTCAACTTCTCACGGTCCGGGGAACGGGAAGAGCGGTTCCAACTGTCGGGTTCAGAGTCCCACGCAGGCTGTGCGCAGGCCAGTTCACAAGCGGGGATAGGGCATGGAGCAATGGCTGAGTCTCTTTGATCATAGCGGCGACGGTGTGTTTGCCGTCGATGATGCGCAGCGCATCGTCTACTGGAATACGATGGCGGAGGAGCTGCTTGGCTATACTGCCGAACAGGTGCTTGGACGATCCTGCCACCGGCTGCTCTAGTGACGAACGGCAACGTGATTCACCGCATCGTGGGCGTCGTGGGCGAGCGCTTCATCCTGCAGGGTGACAACAAGCCGGGCATCGATCCCTGGAAGCCCGCAGCCGGCGACATACTGGGGAAGCTGTGGCTGCACATCCCGGATGCCGGGGAATGGATGGAAAAGCTGCAGGAACCGCTCTGGCTGGCCGTATTCATCGCCATCATCTGCTTCGTCCTGCTGCTCTAGCCATGAATCGCTGGCTGCTGATCGTCCTCCTTGCCCTGAGCCTGTTTGGCCTGACCTACGCTTCGGCGGCCTATCTGGCGGTGGACGGCGGCATCATTCAGGTATTTTCCCCACAGGTCACCGTACCGGTTCCGCCCACTCCCACTCCTACCGGCGCCAGCTGCACCCACTCCCACGGCTACTGGAAGAATCACCCCGACGCATGGCCCGTCGCCCGGCTTTCCATCGGCGGTATCACCTATTCCCAGGCCGAGCTGCTGGCGATCCTCGGCGCGCCGCCGAAGGGCAACCCGTCGTATATCCTGGCCCGCCAGCTCATCGCCGCAAAGTTGAACGTCGCGGCGGGCGCCGATGGGACGGCCATGAGCGACGTCATCGCCCAGGCCGACTGGTGGCTGGCGAACTATCCGCCCGGCTCTTCTGTATCCGAAGAGACGCGGAAAGAGCTGCTCGCCCTGGCCGAAACGCTGGACCGCTTTAACAACGGTTTCCTGGGCCCGCCCAAGTGCGACGACGACAGCGGCGAGCATGTGGAGATGCCGGTGATCCCGCCGAAGCCGACGTGGGAGGCTGTTCTCACGCCTGTGCCGATTCCCACGCTGCTGCCGACGGCGACGATAGCGCCGGACCCGATCATCACCGCTACCGTTACGCCTACCATCCCGGCGACGGCGACGCCACTCACGGCTACGGTCACCGCGACGGCCCTGCCGTCAACGCCCACGCCGGTCGTCACATCAACCATCACACCAACTCTGGCGACCGTAACACCAACGCCAGAGGCCATTGTCCTCCAGCTTGCGGCTGCCTGGCAGGATGAGGCGGGCCGGCCGCTGCCCGCACGCCCGCCGGCGGTGGAAGGCTTCTCGCTGAGCATCACGAGCCCCGGCCGGGCGGCGACCTGCCTCTACATCGGAGACGAAGCCACCCTGTCGTGCTCCTACATCTACTACGACTCTGAGGGGCGGGGCGACGGCCTGCTGCTGGCGGGCGGCGCACCATACACCGTGAGCGCCGAAGGCATCCCCGATGGCTTCCACGCGGCGGCTGGGACCGGCGACTTCGTAGCCGGCGACGGTAGCTGCAGCGGCGAGCCCTGCGTCCATACCGTCACCCTACGGGCTGGTTCCCCACCGGAGGCAACGCCGGAGCCGGAGATCACACTGGAGCCTTCCCCAACGGATCCGAGCACACCGGTGATAACGGTGACGGCAACGATGACCGCCACGGCCGCGCCCTTGCCGTTGGCGATCAGCTTGCAGCCGGCCGTCATCTGGCAGAATGCAGCCGGCAAGCCCCTGCCGGAACGGCCGCCTGTACCGGAGGCGTTTGTCGTGCAGGTCAGCGCCGAGGGACGAACGGCCCAATGTCGTTACACAGGAGAAGAAGCGTTACACTGCACCTACTTCTATGCCGGTGCGCAGGGCCGTGGGGATGGCCTGCTGGTGGAGCTTGGCGCCCCCTATAGCGTGGAGGTCAGCGCATTGCCGGCCGGCTTCCGCGCTGTTGCCGGCACGGGCGACTTCATAGCGGGTAGGAGCGGCTGCAGCGGGACTCCCTGCGTCCACACCGTCGTCTTCCAGGCCCTATCTGTGGCGCCGGTTGTCACGCCGTTGCCCGTCTCCCCGGCGCCACTCCCCTTGCCGGTTCAGCCGCTGCTGCAGTGCGTCGCCGCTCTGCCCGATGGCCGGCATGTGGCGTTCTTCGACTACGTGTATGAGGGGCGGGAGCCGCGCACCATCCCGGCCGGGCCGGACAACTATCTGTCGCCAGAGGACGCAGAGGGCATCGTGCCTTTCGTCTTCACGCGGCGCCTGGAAGCGTCGTGGCCGGAGCACGTTTTCGCCGCCGTCTTCCGTGGCGACCACCTGACCTGGACTGTGGACGGTGGCAGCGTCACCGCCTCGCCTGACTCCCCACCCTGCGCCCGCCTGTTTACGCTATCGGTGGAGTGGCTTCCCGGTGCCGGGGCCGGGCCGGTGCGGCCGGTCGCGGGCGCGCCGGCGATCACGATTACGGCCGAGAGCGATCTGGGCACGGCCGTCTGCAGGAGCATCGCCCATCCCTCACAGACGATGCGCTGTGTCTACGACAACGACGTTCCCGAGCCACTGCCTGCGATGGCAGGACTATGGGTATCGGCGGACGAGCCCTATCAGGTCGGCGTCGCGGGGCTGCCCAACGATTACCGGCTCCAGGGCGCCGGGCTGTTTACGGCGGACGATCCCGCCTGCAGCGAGACGGGCGCGCCCCCGTGCACCCACCGTGTGATCATCGTCGATATGAGCCCGCAAGTCACAACGCCGGCGCCCACCGCCACGCCCACGCCGACCGCCACTCCTACCCTGACCCCAACGGCAACGCCGAGCCGCCTGCCGGTGGCCGTACCCTCACCACTTTCGCCAACGCCTACAGCTACGCCGCTGCCACCGCCGCCCTCGCCAACGTTACTGCCGCCTTCTCCCACGCCGACGCTGCCGCCGCCAACTGTGACTCCGGCCCCGGCAGCCACGCCAACGCCAACCCCAGCTACGACACCAACACCAGCAGAAGGTACGACGTAGCCCACGTCGCGCAGGCCGGAAGCCGACCCAGCGCGCCACTCCCCCAACCGCGTTCGCTCCCGGCAGCCCCCGCCGGTCGGTGGATTTCACGCCAGGCTATTATTTGTGAAATCCTGAACCATGTTGACAACGGCTTCGTTCACATTATCCTAATATTAGAGTTTCCTCAGGGCACTGTGCCAAGCTCCATCAACCCGATCGCTCGATTCTTGCACAATGCTCTAAATCCCTAATCAGCATACCTTTGGAGGGGGTATGCTACAGTCGCGGAGCACCGACGATCGCCGCTTGGTGGCGCTCGTTTTTTGTGGCCGGGGAAACATCGCCAGTATGTGGAAGGAATAGACACAGGAGGATTGCCCATGCAAACGGCGAAAACTGCTGCCGGTTTACCACGCCTATGGTACGTCCTGGCGGCAGTCGTCTTGTTGTTGGTCCTATTACTCAGCAGCGGCGCCAACCGCCTGTCCGCACAGGACGGGCCAGCAGCGTCAGGGCGGAGTCCAGAGCAACCTGGAAGTTCGTATGTGAAGATTATTGCTCCCGCGGGCCTGCTGGATGCAGAGGCCGAGGGAATTAGCCTCTGGCACGACTACGGGGCCTTTGCGCTTTACCGCGCGAGCGAGGCAGCACTGAACGCCCTGCCGGCCGACGTGCGCGCCCAGGTCATCCTCAACGACGACGATAAGCTGTGGTTTGAGGCGCGCCCCATAGACACCCGAGCGGAGCAAGCCGCACAGCCCATGGCGCTGTCGGCCATGTCAACACAGTCGGCAAGTGAAGACTCGGCAGAGACCTTACATCTGGTGCAGTTTGTCGGCCCGATCAAGGATGAGTGGCTGGTCGAGGTCGAGCGTACGGGAGCTAAGCTCGTCCAGTATATCGCCACCAATGGCTACCTGGTGTGGGCCGACGGCGCCAGCCGGACAGAGCTGGACAGGATGGCGTCGGCCGGCGATTTCCTGCAATACAGCGGGGAGTTTCCGGTGGACCTGAAGATCGGCCCGGCCCTTACGAACCGGCTGGACTCCGCAGCAGATTTGAATGCGACAGTCAACGTCGTGGTGCAGATGGTGTCGCACAAGCGCCAGGAGAGCAGCGAGGTCGCCCTCCAGAACCTGACACAGAACCAACTGTCGGGTTGGGCGCCGGTGTTGAACTTCCGGAATGCGGACTTCACCGTGCGCCTGGCAGACATAGACGCGATTGCCAATCTGCCCGACGTTTACTGGATTGAAGAACGGATGGAGCGTGAGCGGCTCGACGAAGTGCAGGGGCAGATCATCGCCGGCAACTTCAACGCCGATCGCTCCGGCCCGGCCAGCCCCGGCTATCTGGCCTGGCTGGCGAGCTACGGCTTCAGCACCAATCCGGCTGATTATCCCATCGTCGACATCACCGACGACGGTATCGGCAACGGCACCGTCAACTCCGGCGACCCCACGCTGCATGAGCTCGGCGTAATCACCAACCCGTCCCGCCTCAGCTATGTCGCCAACTGCACCAGCGCCGCGGACGGCAGCGGGCCTGACGGGCATGGGCACATCAACGTCAGTATCGCCGGTGGGTACGACACCACCCCTGGCTTCCCCTATGTGGATGGCCTGGGTTACCAGCGCGGGCTGGGCATCAACCCGTTTGGTCGTTTTGCCGGAACCCGCGTCTTTGGACCCAGCTTCAGCCTGACCCGCTGCGGCAACACGGATACCGGCCTGATCCAGAGCATCCAGAACAGCGGCGCCCAGATCAGCAGCAACTCGTGGGGCTGCTCCGGTTGCGCCGGCTCTTACGATGACTCCTCGCAGGCCTTTGACGCCGGTGTGCGCGACGCGGATCCGGACGAGCCCGGTAACCAGGAGATGATCTTCATCTTCGCCTCCGGCAACTCTGGCCCCGGTGCGGGAACTGTGGGCACGCCGGGTAATGGGAAGAACATGATCACCGTCGGCGCTTCGGAGAACCAGCGCCCCACGGACGAAGACGGCAACTGGACCGATGGCTGCCTGATCGGCCCGACAGGCGCCAACAACGCCATGGACGTGATCGACTTCTCCAGCCGCGGCCCCTCGCCGGGCGGGCGCGTGAAGCCGGAAGTCATCGCCCCCGGCACGCACATCCAGGGCACTGCCAGCACCCACCCCAGCTATAACGGCACCGGGGTTTGCGACCAGTTCCGTCCCTCCGGGCAGACCGTCTTCGCTGCTTCGTCCGGCACCAGCCATTCGACGCCAGCCGTGGCCGGCGTCAGCTCGCTGGCTTACTACTGGATGGAGAACGTCTACGGACTCACCGGCCCGAGCAATGCGGTGATGAAGGCCTATCTCATCGCCCACCCGACCTACTTGACAGGCGTGAGCGCCAACGATACTCTGCCCAGCAACAGCCAGGGTTACGGCATGCCCAACATGTCGGAGATGTTTGACGACGCAGCCAAGTACCTGCTGGACCAGACGGTTGTCTTCGACAACAGCGGTGAAACGTGGGTGTGGGAAGGCGCTGCCGCCGATCCGTCGCTGCCCGTACGCATCGTCATGGCCTACACCGACGCGCCCGGCGCCATTGGCACGAGCCCACAGGTGAACAACCTCGACCTCTCGGCCAACGTGGACGGCACGGTCTACCTGGGCAACGAGTTCTCGGGCCAGTGGAGCGTACCGGGCGGCACCCCCGATGCGCTGAACAACTACGAGGCGATCTTCCTGCCGGCCGGCATGAGCGGCTCCATCGAGATCACCGTTAGCGCCTTCAACATCGCCGGCGACGGCATCCCCAACAACGGCGACGGCACCGATCAGGACTTCGCTATCGTCTGCTACAACTGTGCCCAGACGCCGACCTACTCGATTGACGTCACCCCGCTGAGCCTGGACGTCTGCGCGCCGGCCGATGCGGTGTTCAACGTCAACGTCAGCTCCATCCTGGGCTACACCGATCCGGTTACGCTCGGCGTCATCGGTAATCCGGCCGGCACCACGGCCACCTTCAGCCAGAACCCGGTCACGCCTCCCGGCAGCAGCGCCCTGACGATTGGCAACACCGGAAGCGCTGCGTTTGGCACCTACACGATGGAGGTTACGGCCACTTCGGCGGTAGGCGATCGCAGCCGCACGGTAGACCTTAACCTCTATACCGCAGCGCCGGCAGCGCCATCCCTGGTGACTCCAGCAGACGGCGCGGTGGACGTGGGGTTCAAGCCCGCCTTCAGCTGGACGGCTGTCGATCAGGCCAGCAGCTACCACCTTGAAGTAGCTCTGGACCCGGCCTTCAACAACATCGTCTACACAGCCGACGTGGAGGGTACCAGCCATACCGCAGCCACGGCGTTGAATGCACTCACCACCTACTACTGGCGGGTGACTGCGCAGAATGTCTGCGGCTCCAGCACCTCGGCCACCTTCAGCTTCACGACCCAGGAAGCCACCATGATCTGCAACGGCCAGACCGTGGACTTTGAAGACGGCATCCCGGCCGACTGGGAGGTCGTGGACAACACCGGTGGAACCGGCCTGGTCTGGACGACTACGGCAGATACCGAAAACTGCGGCATCGCCAACCTGACCAATGGCACCGGGGAGGCTGCCTGCGCCGACAGCGACGCGACGGGCTTCCCGCCCGTGCCCTATGACACTGAGCTGGTCTCCAACCCGTTCGACCTCTCGGCGTTTAGCGCGGCAACGCTGAATGTCAAGGGCTACTATCGCGACCTTACAGCCGGCGCCAATGACCGCTTCCAGGTTGACGTCTGGAACGGCACGGCCTGGACGAATGAGCTGACCTGGGATGAGAATCACCAGCCGGAGGACTTCACCGTCAATCTGGCTGCCTACGCCGGGCTGCCCACCGTACAGGTTCGCTTCCGCTACTCTGGCGACGGCTTCGACTGGTACGCCCAGGTTGACGACGTGAGTCTGACCTGCGTGGAGCCAGGCGAACCCGAGATCGAAGTCTCGCCAGACTCGTTCTTTGCCTCGCAGGGGCCAGACATCGTGACGACGCAGCTGTTGGAGATTGCCAACACCGGCGCGAGCAATCTGACCTGGAGCATCACCGAAACGGCCACCTCCTGTGATACGCCGTCGGACGTCTCCTGGCTGAGCGTTGACCCGGATGCCGGCACGACCGTCCCGCTGGGTAGTGACGACGTAGATGTGATCTTCGACACGGCCGGCATGGTGCCCGGCGACCACACCGCCGTGCTCTGTGTCAGCAGTAACGACGCCACGACGCCCCTGATCGAGATCCCTGTGGCCCTGACGGTTGAGCCGCCGGAGCAACTGCTCTGTAATGGTTCGGCCATCGGCTTCGAGCAGGGCATCCCGCCGGGCTGGCAGGTCGTCGACAACACCGGTGGAACCGGCCTGGTCTGGACGACTACCGCAGATACCGAAAACTGCGGATTCGCCAACCTGACCAATGGCACGGGCGAAGCGGCCTGCGCCGACAGCGACGCCACCGGCATCCCGGCCACGCCGTTTGACACCGAGCTGTGGACACCGGTGATCGACCTGTCCACCTGGGGCGTCGTCCAACTCGATGTGAAAGCCTACTACCGCGATCTCAATACGGGCGCCAATGACCGTTTCGAGGTGGACGTCTGGGATGGCACAAGCTGGAATAACGAGCTGTCGTGGGACGAGGACCACGAGCCGGAGGACTTCACCCTGAATCTGTCGGCCTACGCCGGCCTCTCGGACACGCGCGTTCGCTTCCGTTACTTCGGCGACGGTTTCGACTGGTTTGCCCAGGTTGACGACATCGCGCTGACCTGCCTCGAAGCCGGTGCGCCAGACATCGCCGTCTCCCCGGAGAGCCTGGAAGCCGAACTGGGACCGGACACAGTCGCCACCCAGCAGCTGACCATCGCCAACGAGGGCACCGGCGCGCTCAACTGGACCATCGCCGAGACCGAGACGACGTGCGACTCGCCGGGTGATGTCTCCTGGCTAAGCGCGTCGCCCGATGCCGGAGCGACCGTCCCGCTGGACAGCGACTCGGTAGGCGTCTCCTTCGACTCGACGGGCCTGAGTCCCGGCGGCTACAGCGCCAGCCTATGTATCCAGAGCGACGATCCCGACGAAGCGTTGGTTACGATTCCGGTGAGCCTGACCGTGTTACCTCCGTTCGAGCTGACCTGTAACGGGCCCGTTGCCGACTTCAACGACGGCATCCCGCCGGGCTGGCAGGTCGTCGACAACGAGGGCAATGGCGTCGTCTGGACGACGATTGCCGGCGCCGATGAAGACGGCAACTACACCGGCGGCACAGGCGATGCGGCGACGGTTTCCAGCGACCGGTTCGGCGCTGCCGAGTTCGACACCGAGCTCCGGACTTTCGCCTTCGACCTCAGCGACTGGCTACCGACCGACGACGTTGCGCTCGTCTACCTGGCTAACTACGCCAACTTCGCTAACTTTGACTTCCTCGACGTGGACGTCAGCACCGACGGCGGCGCCAGCTGGACGAACCTCCTGAGCTGGAACGAGGACCATGGTGGCTTCCGCTCATTGCCCGGCGAGGCGGTCTCTATCGACCTCTCAGCCTACGCGGGCCTGTCCAATGTCCAGGTGCGCTGGCGCTACTATGATCCGGACACAAGCGACTGGGACTGGTACGCTCAGATTGACGACGCCGGCCTGGCCTGTGTCCACAATCCAGTCGTCGAAGTCGAGCCTGACAGCCTGGTCCAGAACCAGATTGCCGATACGGTCGAGTCGCAGGACCTGACGATCGGCAACGCGGGCAGCGCCGATCTTGTCTGGACCGTCAGCGAGGGCACGTGCGCCGCGCCCGAGGACTACAGCTGGCTGAGCGCCGCGCCCGGCGACGGCACGACAGCACCCGGCGATAGCTCGACGGTAAGCGTCAGCTTCGACACCAGCGGCTTCCTGCCGCCGAGCACGTACTCTGGCACGTTGTGCGTAGCGAGCAACGACCCGGCGACACCCGAAGTCGAAGTTCCGGTCACGCTCAACGTGATCTACGACTTCAGCGGCTTCTTTGGCGC
>JAAYYY010000549.1 GCA_012515125.1 Chloroflexota bacterium | reverse complement strand
TGCCCTCGCCGCTAGCAAACCGCTCGGCCGCCGAGTTAAAGATCGCGTCGAAGCCCAACGTGCCGAAGACGATGAAGAGCAGGATCATCGCCAGGATGACGGCGAAGTCGCCGATGCGGTTGACGACAAAGGCTTTACGCGCCGCGTTGGAGTTGCTGACGCTGTCGAACCAGAAGCCGATGAGCAGGAAGCTGCACAGACCTACCCCTTCCCAGCCGACGAACAGCATCAGGTAGTTGTTCGCCGAGACGAGAATCAGCATGAAGAAAAGGAACAGGTTCAGGTAGGTAAAGAAGCGCGAGAAGTCAGGATCGCCGTGCATGTAGCCGATGGCGTAGATGTGGATCAGCGAGCCGACGCCGGTGACGACCAGCATCATTGTCACGGAGAGCGTGTCGATCTGCATGGCCCACGGCACGCGGAAATTCGCCGCCGGAACGTTGAACCAGTCGAAAAGGGTGATTGTCTCGGCGTGGAAGTCGTTGCCGGCCAGGCTGAGGGCGAGCAGCACGGCGACGGCAAAGCTACCCAGGGCCATGAGACTGGCGAACCAGCCGGACCACTTTTCGCCGGCCGGGTCGTTATGCGCGGCGATCGCTGCATCCGGCGCAGCCTCGCGGCGCAGGCGATAATAGTCGGGCTGCACAAACCGGCGCCCCACGAGCGCGTTAAACAGGACGCCGATTGCGGGAAAAATCAAGAGGAGGGGAGCGAGGCCAAACGCATTCATCTTCTGCCCATCCTAGCCTTTCATCGTGTTGATGGTATCGATGTTGATGCTGGCCTTCGTGCGGAAGATGGTCACGATCAGCGCCAGCCCCACAGCCACTTCCGCTGCGGCGACGGTCATCACGAAGAAGACGAAAATCTGCCCGTCGAGATCGCCCAGGTGGCGGGCCAGGGCCACAAAGGCCAGGTTCGCTGCATTCAGCATCAGCTCGATGGACATGTAGATGATCAGCGCGTTGCGCCGGACCAGCACGCCCATCGTGCCGATAATGAACAGCAGGGCGGCAAGCGCAATATACCAGTTGACGGTTACCTCAGGCATCTTCCCTCCGCTGCCTCGTTCGCGCACGGAACACGACCACGCCGATCATCGCCACCAGCAACAGGATCGACGTGACCTCCAGCGGCAAGACATACCGCTCGAAGAGCGTCATGCCCACAGCCACCGGCCCCGCGTCGATCGCCTCTATGTCTCCTGCCGGCAGCGGTGCGGTGAACAGGCTAAACACCAGCAGCCCCAGAATGACCAGCCCCAGAACAAGCGCCACGACGACCTGCGGCCGGTTGGGCAGCATCCCCGGCAGCCGCTCGGCCCCCAGGAGCATGATGGCGAAGACGAAAAGCACCATGATCGCGCCGGCATACACGGCCACCTGCACCATGGCAATAAACGGCGCGTTAAGCAGCACGTAGAAGACGGCAAGCATCGCCATGTTCAGCACGAGGAACAGGGCGCTATAGATGGCATTGCGGCTCGTTACAGTGCCCACTGCACCGAGAAGGGCAAATGCGGCGATGATGATGAAGACGATTAGATTTCCCATTTCCCTCCTTTGCAGACGCTGGCTCGTCTCGCCTTCCCTATCAGCGCAGGGCCTTGCCAGAACAAGGCTGCCTACTTGGGATCTTCCATGTCGGGAATCGGGCGGTTATAGAGCCCCGGCGGCGTCTTTTGCGGCGTCGGCTTGCCGCCTTCCGGGACCGGGACGATCAGCATATCTTTGGTGTAGATGGTACTGGCCCGGTCGTAATAGCTTAGCTCGTAGTTGTCCTCCAGCACAATGGCCTCGGTTGGGCAGGCATCTTCGCAGTAACCGCAGAAGATGCAGCGGATCATGTTGATCTCGTAGGTGCTGGCATAGCGTTCGCCCGGCGAGAAGCGGCGCTCGTCGGTATTCTCCGCCGCTTCGACAAAGATGGCATCGGCCGGGCAGGCTGCCGCACAGAGCGAGCAGCCAATACATTTCTCCAGCCCATTATCATAGCGCTTCAGCTCGTGCCGTCCCTTAAAGCGATAGCGAACGGGGCGTTTTACCTCCGGGTAGGCAATCGTCACCGGAGGCTTAAACAGATGCTTGATTGTGGTTGCCATGCCACGCAGCAATTCACCAATCATATAGCTACTCCTGTCGGCCGGCAGGCGCTAAAAGAGCGACGCCAGCAGACCTTCGTCGAAGAGGATGATGACCGCAGCCGTCAGGACTACGTTAGCCAGGGAGAGCGGCAGCAGCCGCTTCCAGCCCAGCGCCATCAGTTGGTCGTAGCGGAAGCGCGGCCAGGAGGCGCGAATCCAGATCATCAGGAAGAGACTGGCGACGATCTTGATCGTGATGTTAATCAGGCCAATAATCGGCACCTGTTCGGCAAAGGGAATCGGGCCGTAGTAGCCGCCCAGGTAGAGCGTGGCGAAGATGGCGCTGAGGCTGATCATCTTCATGTATTCGGCCATGAAGAACATGCCAAAGCGCATCCCCCCATACTCGACGTTGTACCCCGACGACAGCTCCTGTTCGGCCTCCAGCAGGTCAAAAGGATGGCGCTGCAGCTCGGCCAGCGCGCCGATGTAGAAGATTACGGCGGCGATCGGCTGCAACAGCGCAAAGGGAACTTTCCATTCGCCCTGGACGGCGACAATCTCGCCGAGGTCCATCGACCCGGCCAGCATGATGGGCGGCAGTAGCGACAGGCCCAGGGCCAGCTCATAGCTGATCATCTGCGCCGAAGCGCGAATACCGCCCATGACCGAGTACTTGCTCGCCGAGGCCCAGCCGCCGAGCACCACGCCGTAGATGCCAATGCTGGTGATCGCCAGAATAAAGAGGACGCCCACGTTCACGTTAGGCGCGATGGCGAAATAGGGCTCGAAAATCAGATTGCCCAGGCGAAAGCCGTGCATCCAGGGAATGACCGCCAGGATGAGGATGGCCGGGATCACGGCCAGCATCGGGGCAAGCGTGTAGATCCAGGGGTCGGCGGCGCTGGGCCGGAAATCTTCCTTGAAGAAAAGCTTGACGGCGTCGGCTGCCGGCTGCAGGAAGCCGCCGAGGAAGCGGCGCTCGCCACTGCGTCCAGGGATCGGGATGTAGCCGGCACGGTTCGGCCCCACACGATGCTGCAGGCGCGCCAGCACTTTGCGCTCCAGCAGCGTGGTATAGGCGAAGCCGGTAATGACGGCGAAACTGACGATGAAGCCGACGATCAGCGCGCGGAGGGCGATTTGTCCTGGCGTCATGGGCAATCCTTTCGTGGTCTCATGTTACGGGCAATTCACTAACGGCAGCGTCGCGCTCTTTGACTACGGCGAGAACGTCCAGCAGTGCCCGGCCGGGAGGCAGATTGACGGCACGGACGACAGCCAGGCCGGGCATGGCCCACTCCGCGCTCGTCACTGCATCCAGCTCGTGCTCCTGGTTGCCCAGGCGAGCCCGCACCAGGTCGCCATCCTCGATACCGAGCTCGGCGGCGTCTTGCGGGTGTAAGAGCAGCGACGGCCGGGCCATCCGCTCGTGCAGCAGCTTCGTATGGGCGATGAGGATGCCCGGCCGGTAGAGGGCGCGCGCCTCGTGGGCCGGCAGGCCTTCCCTGGCTTCGTCCGCAGGAGCGACCGGCGACAGCGTGTACTGCTCCAGCCCCTCCTCACTTTCGGCTACAACTGCCCATTGCCGGCCAACGCCGGACTTGTTGTCGTACGCGGTGCCGCCAAAGTACAGGTCATCGTTGCCCACAGGCGGCCACTGCTCGACCGGCTCGGCCAGCGCGCGGTAGTCCATGCCGCCATACTGGGGCACGGTCTCCGTAATCTGGCGGAAGACGAGGCCGGCGGCGAACGGCACCTTGCCCAATCCGACACGCTCGCCTACCTGCGCCAGAATCTGCCAGTCGGCGCGGCTTTCGCCGACGGTGGGGATGGCCGGGTAGAAGCGCTGGACGCGGCGCTCGCCGTTCGTGAACGTGCCCTCGCGCTCCGCCCAGCTCTGGGCCGGCAGGACGACGTCCGCCTGTTTGGCCGTCTCCGTCAGGAACAGCTCCTGTACGACGAGAAAATCGAGCTGGCCCCGATCGGGCAGCAAGCCGTCGCCGATAGGGTCGGCGCCGAGAACGTAAAGCGCTCTGGTGCTGCCGTCGGCTACGCTCTCCAGAATGGCATCGCGGCTGCGGCCGTTAGCTGGTAGCGGCCGGTAGCCGGGACCGTAATCAGCGCTGATGCCCATGTCGCGAGCGCCCTGGCCGTTGGCGTCGGACCAGACGGCAATGAGGCCATTGTTCAGCCGGCCGGCATGGTTGATCCCTTCCTCGTTTTTCACAAGGAGCAGATTAGCCAGTGTCTCGGCAAGCCGTTCTGTTTCGCCGTAAGTCAGCCCCTCGCCGCCGAAGAAGATGACCAGGTTGCGGGCCTTGACCAGCTCGGCCGCGGCCGCCTGCAACGGCTCCTGCTCTTCGCCGTTGAGGGCGATCTTGGCCGCATTAAGAAGCTGCCGCGCCTCATGGACGGCGGAACCGGCGCCATAGTGGAAGGCATACCGCGCATGTTTGTCCAGCCGCGTCGGGCGTGCATTGAGCACGACCAGCGTGGCGCCGCGG
>JAAYYY010000548.1 GCA_012515125.1 Chloroflexota bacterium | reverse complement strand
TATTGCGGAGAATGTGAGACAGCTATTGGCCGCTAGCCATTAGCCGTTAGCCGTTAGCTAATGGCTAATGGCTAAGAGCGAAAGGCTACCGGCTCCAGGGAGGTTCTATGAAATCGCTTGTGACTGGAGGGGCCGGTTTTATTGGCTCGCACGTAGCGCGCCACTGTCTGGAGATGGGGCACGAGGTTGTCGTGCTCGACGATCTCAGCGGGGGATTCCGCGATCAGGTGCCGGCTGGGGCGAAGTTCGTCGAGGGTTCGGTGACGGACGAGGCGCTGGTCACGTCCCTGTTCGCCGAGCATCAGTTTGATTATGTCTACCACCTGGCGGCCTATGCCGCAGAAGGGCTCTCCCATTTCATCCGCCGCTTTAATTATCGCAATAATCTGATCGGCAGCGTCAATCTGATCAACGAGTCGGTGAAACACGACGTGCGCTGTTTTGTCTTCACCAGCAGCATTGCCGTTTACGGCGCGGCGCAGCTACCCATGGACGAGGAGACGGTGCCGCAGCCGGAGGACCCTTACGGGATCGCCAAGTATGCGGTGGAGATGGACCTGCGCGCTGCGCACGAGATGTTCGGTCTGAACAGCGTCATCTTCCGTCCGCACAACGTCTACGGCGAAAACCAGAACATCGGCGACCGCTACCGCAACGTGATCGGCATCTTCATGAACCAGATCATGCAGGGCAAGCCGATGACCATCTTCGGTGACGGCACGCAGACGCGCGCCTTCAGCTACATCGACGACGTGGCCCCGCCCATCGCCCGCTGCGTGGAGGTGCCGGAGGCGTTCAACGAGGTGTTCAACATCGGCGCGGACACGCCGTACAGCGTCAACGAGCTGGCCGAAGTGACGGCCCAGGCCTTTGGCGTGGAGCCGGAGATCGAATACCTGCCGGCGCGCAACGAGGTGCTGCACGCCTACGCCGACCACAGCAAAGCGCGGCGTGTCTTCGGGCAGGGCGAGCCGGTGGCGCTGGAGACGGGCATCAGGCGTATGGCAGAGTGGGCGCGCACGGTCGGCGCGCGGCAGAGCGCCCCGTTCGGCAACGTGGAGGTGCTGAAGAACATGCCCCCAAGCTGGCGGGCGGGCATCGTCGCCGCTACGGAAGAGGAAAGCGCCACCGCGCATGGCTGAGAGCCTGACCTATCTGATCACGGGCGGGGCCGGCTTCATCGGTTCCCACCTGAGCGACGCCCTGCTCGCGGCGGGCCAGCGCGTGCTGGTCATCGACGACCTCTCGACGGGGCGTTACGCCAACGTCGCCCACCATGCCGGCAACCCGCGCTTCCACTTCGCCCGCGCCAGCATCCGCGACGCGATCGTGCTCGACCGGCTGGCCTCACAGGCCGACGTCATCGTGCATCTCGCGGCGGCGGTGGGCGTGCAGCTCATCGTGCAGCAGCCTGTCCATACCATCGAGACGAACGTGATGGGCACAGAGGCGGTGCTGAAGGCGGCGCTGCGCTACCGAAGCCGCGTGCTCATCGCCAGCACCTCTGAGGTGTACGGCAAGGGCAGCCGCATCCCGTTTTCGGAGGACGACGACGTGCTCCTGGGCCCAAGCAGCAAGAGCCGCTGGTCGTATGCGGCGAGCAAGATGGTGGACGAGTTCCTGGCGCTGGCCTACCGCGACGAATACGGGTTGGAAGTCGTGCCGGTCCGCCTTTTCAACACGGTAGGGCCACGGCAGACGGGGCGCTACGGCATGGTCATCCCTCGCTTTGTGGGGCAGGCGCTGGCGGGGGAGCCGATCACGGTCTATGGCGACGGGCAGCAGAGCCGCTGTTTCTGCGCCGTGAGCGACGTGGTCGCGGCGCTGATCGGCCTCAGCACCGAGCCGGCGGCGCCCGGCCGGGTCTACAACGTGGGCAGCGAGGAAGAGACGACGATCATGGCCCTGGCGGAGCTGGTGCGGGAGCTGACCGGCAGCCGGTCGCCGATTGTGACAATCCCCTATGCCGAGGCCTACGCGCCGGGATTCGAGGATATGCAGCGGCGCGTGCCGGATACCTCGCGGGTGCGCGCGCTGCTCGGCTGGCAGCCGCGCCTGAGCCTGCAGGAAACGCTGCAAAGCGTCATCGCCTACGAACAGCAGGGCCCGTAGGGCGATTTCTTTACCGGCCAACCCCCGGATCGCGGGCTTCCAGCCTGCCAATGGGCGGGCAAGGATGCTGCCTGCCAGAATGGCAGGCGCGATCCAACTGCTACCCCTACCGATTGACGAATGGCAGGAATAGATAGTCGGAGCTGACGTCGAGACGCCCCAGTTTCATCGCCGGGTCGCCCTGCAGCGTAAACGACCACAGCTCTGATTTGTGAAGGGGAGTGCCGGCGTACTGCACCTTGGCGTAGTTGATAGCGTCCCCGATAGGCACAATGCCCTCGGAGTAGATGGCCTTGAAGAAGTCCGACTGCAGCCGGAAATGTTCGAAAGTGTAGCCAAGGCCGGTGCTGGACCAGTGGGCCACGCTGCCGCGGGAACCCAGCGCCAGAAAGGTCTCGCTGAGGGACGTCATCGCCGGGAAGCTGAAATTGCCGTCTAGGCAGTCCATGCTCAGGATGACCAGCGGCTCGTTGTTTGCCCAGAGCCAGTCATACGACTCGTTCACGTTGACCAGATTGTCACCCCAGTTGAAGACGCTGCCATGACCGCGATAGCTGAGGATGGCGGCGCCGCGCGGGGGGTTGACGGCTGCGGCGAGAGCGTTGCGCGCCGCCTGGACAGCCGCCTGCGTGCTGTCTGCCTGGCAGATCTGCGTGACCATGAAACCAAAAGGCAGTTGTGCCGCGACGGCGGCGTTGTCCGCGCAGAAGTTGCCGCCGCCGTCGGTATTGTCAGATAGGAAGACGAGGCTGTTCTCGACGGCGCCTGGCGACAGGTGGGCCGTCTCAAAGGCGACGATCTTGGCGACGATGTTCTGGACCTGTGTCGCGCTTTGCACGGCGAGCCTGCCGATAGCCATATCGGGCAGGAAATCGTTGCCGGCGAGCAGGACGTTGGGATAGTCGCTGGCAATCTGACCCTGGAAGCGGTCCTTAAAGGGCAGGTGAGTGGGCACGTAGTTAATCTGCTGATCGTCTGACCAGTAGTTACAAATGCGATAGGCGGGATTCTGGCCGTCGCACGTGGCATGATGGGGGTTCAGCGTGGCGTCCCCGACGAGCAATACGTAGTGCGGCTTGCGCTGCCAGTTGTGCAGGGCGTGCGCCAGATAATCGCGAATAGCGTCCGGTAGAGGCAGGCCGTAGCCATACTGGTTGATCACGTCTTCGACGGAGACAATCGCCGTGTCCAGCCCGCCGAACCGGGGATCGGCCCGGTGCGCCGCCAGTGGCTGCAGGGGCGCGATGAAGTCCGGGTAGCTGATCGCCAGCCAGTCGGCGCCGCCGGCCGGATCCAGCGAAGGCGCATCATAGCGGGTTATAGCCGGCTCCTTAATGGCGGGCGAGGCGACGGCAATATAGGTGCTCGCACTCGCGGCGCCGTCAAACGTAAAGGCGTAACTGCCGCTTACCTGAATGTCCTCCGATGGGACCGCGCGCGGGCGCAGGCGGTCGCCGATCTCCCAGATCAGCGGCGTGTTCTGTGTGTAGCCGGAAATCGCATAGGTCTGGTTCCCGCTCGGGCCGTGGAAAATGAGCTGGTTATCGTCGGCAATGAACAGGCGCGGGTAGGCCACCGTGAAGCGGTTGAGATAGAAGGTGGTGCGAATGGCGCGATTATTGGAAAAGGTAAGCCGGACATTGTTCGCGCCGTCAACCAGGGCCGAAGCAGGCAGCTCCAGCTCCATGTTGTCGTTGCTCGGACTCAGCCAGGTCGTCTCGATTTGGTGCGGGCCCATACTGACCCTCACGTCGCTGTACGGGCCGGCGAAAGTGACATTAGATAGCAGCTCGACGGTGAGAGTTGCTGTACCGCTCGACGCCGGGTGAGGCAGGTCAATCGACCGTGTTACATCGTGGACGGTGCCTGGCGGGCTGTTGAAGTCAATGTATTCCCAGTACCAGGAATCGGGCTCGTTGGGGAAGTTGGCCCAGTCGTCTTCGTCCAGCCACGTGCCCTCATACTGACGCCGGGGCGCGTGGGTGATCTCGTCGCGGAAGTTCGGCGGCGTCGAGACGCCCGAGCCGGCCGGCAGCGTGCCTATCCGGATCGGCGTTCCGCCGGCCCAGAGCCAGAAGACGTTCTCGGTGATGTACTGGTCTTCGCTGCGCGGCCCGTCAAAGGCCCAGCCGTAGAAGCGGATCTTCTCGTCCGCCTCAAAGCTGTTGTTGTTGTTGCCGACCCACTGGTAGGCGACCGGCTCGCCGCGGTACATCATCTCCAGCGTGTTGGGATTGACGCTGTTCACGTTCATACCGGCAGCACTGAGCTGGTCGCGCGTAATCTCGTAGATGCCGTCTTCCTGGACGACGATGCGATAGCTATCCCGGCCAACGGGCAGGCCCGCTGTGGGCGCGGAAGGTGCATCGGGCAGGCTGCGCCAGACGGCGGCCTGCTCCGGGTTGAGCAGCTCGCCGGCCAGCGCCGCGACAAAACGGTCGCCGGCCGTGGGCGCGGGGTGAAGGTTGGCGAAGCTCGCGCCCTCGAAGCGGACGCTGACGTCGATCTGCCGGCTATGCTCCAGCAGGTTGCGGGCCGGGTTGACCCGCAGCGGATAGAGATCCAGCCGGACCACGCGCAAATCGCGGAAGTACATTGGCTCGGAAAGACGGTAGACGCTTTCCGGGAACAGCTCGTCGCGCGCGTAGAGGGCGGGGTCGGGCGAGGTCAGCGCTTCCAGCTCGCGAGGCATCTCCTCCAGCTCCATGATCCCGCCGGGCGCGTCGCGGGGGTCCAGAGCCGGGCGCGGGGCGGCAGCGAGCGAGCGGGGCAGGCGGCTGCTGGCGTCATCTTGCGTCTGTATCGTGATCGAAGCAGTGGCCTCAGGGGGCAGGGCAATCAGCGTGCTGTAATAGGGCAGGGCGGGGGCGCCGGGTTCGGCCGTGCGGCCCGCCAGCCCCGGAGCGCTGAGCACGCCGGCCGTGTCCACGGCGTAGGTTGGGACGTGTAGCGAAAGTAGGAGTCCATCGTCGCCGCTTTCCAGTACTTGCACCCCGGCTGCTTCTTCCGGCCCGGCCGGAGGACGCTGGGCAGCTGCCGGCGCCGCGACGAGCAGGACGAACATCAGACAAAGCGCGAACAGGACGACAAGCGGGTAGGAAAAACGAGCCACGGGACCCTCCTCGGTTGGAACGTGGGGAAAAGTTTAGCAGATGCGCCGGGCAGTCGCTAAGTGCGTTAGGGACTACTCATACTGCGGCGCGGCCGGTCGGGGCAGGGCAGCCGCCAGCCCCAGCAGCAGCCAGAAGAGGAAGCCCGGTCGGGCGCCGAGGGCCACGGCGTCGAACAGACCGTAGACGAAATAGGCCAGCAGGGAGGCGGCGATACCGGCGGCGACGGCCTGCAGCAGAGGGCCGTCCGCGCGCTGCCAGCTACGCCAGAGCAGGACGGCAGCGCCGATCCACAGCCCCACGTAGGCGATGAGGCCGGGAATGCCCAGCTCGGCCGCCGTGTTCAGGAGGTGGTTATGGGCATGAGAGATGTCCACGGCCGGCGAAATGAGGAAGAGCGGATAGAGGAGGGGGACGACGCGGCGGAAGTTGTTGAGGCCCACGCCGGTAAAGGGGAAATCTTCGATCACGTAGCGGGCGCGCGACCAGATCTCGCGACGCCCTTCGAGCGAGTTCACTGCGCTCCCGGCGCTATCCAGCACGGCGCTGCCCTGGAAGAGCAGCGCAAAGCTGTCCGGGGCGGCGGCGTAGGCGATCAGGCCGGCCAGGAGCAGGACGCCGAGCAGGGCCAGCAGCGGGCGCCGGTAACGGCCGGCAAAGGCCGCCAGCAGGAAAAAGAGCCCGGCGCCAAAGCCGAGCAGCCCACTCCGTGACTGGCTGAGGAGGAGCACGGCGGCAAGAAACAGGGAGAGCAGGACGAGCAGTGGCGAAAGCCAGGCAGGCAGCAGGCGGCGCTGCCTGTAGCGCAGACCGGCGAAGGTCAGAGCGACCGCCAGAGGGGCCATCCACAGCAGGACGCCCGCTATCTCGTTGGGGCTGATTAGCTCGCCGTTCGCCAGACGCTGCGCCGGCAGGCGATTGACCAGGGGCTGGATAAACGGCAGCTTCGACGTCGCCTGCATGCCGAGCAGGCCCACCGCGCCGATGCCCGCGCCGGCCAGGAGCAAGAGCGCCAGCGCAGGCCAGAAGAGCCGGCGGTCCGCACGCACCACGCTGACCGTGGCCAGGTAAAGTTGCGAGCCATAGACGATGCCGGCCACTTTGGGCAGGCTCCATTCCAGGTCAGGCGTGATCAGCACAGTGACCAGGACCATCAGTAGCAGGAGCAACAGCGGGCTGTTGAGGGGCGTGACCGGCAGCAGAGGATAGCCGGCGGCCCGCCGCAGCAGCCAGAGCAGGGGCAGGAGTAGCAGCGCCGCGATGCGCACGGGGGACGGGAAGACGGCGACCGGCAGGAGCAACCCGGCAAGTACGATTTCGGCGACGATGAAGAGGCGACGGCGACGGTTCACGCGAGATCCCTATATCTGTCCGTAGCGGACGACGTTCCAGAGGTGGCGCCAGCGGCTCGTCCGGC
>JAAYYY010000547.1 GCA_012515125.1 Chloroflexota bacterium | reverse complement strand
TAGAGCGGGCTGGAGAGGTTCGCCAGGGCGCGGGCCGTCAGGATCAGGCTGGTCGTCTGTAGTGGCACACCCAATCCGCGGCTGATGGCCGGCAGAAACGGGTAGATAACCCGCATCTGCATGTTCAACGCCAGACGGGCAAAGAGGATGGTGCCAAAACTGCGCCGGCTTAATCCGTCGGGCTGCTCCAATCTCGTCTACGCCTTCTTCCGGTCTGCCCGGCCCTCAGGACCGGTCGCCGGCGTTCGTCGGCCAGGACACAACGACCGTCGTGCCGCGACCCGGACGGCTCTGCACGTCGAGCCTCGCGCCAATACGTGCCGACCGCTCGCGCATAATCCCCAGTCCCAGCGATTCCGCCGGAACCGCGCCGGGGTCAAATCCCTCGCCATCGTCGCGGATCGATAGGGTTACCTCCTCCGGCGCGAAGCATAGCTGCACGACGACCTCATTGGCCTGCGCGTGTTTGCCGACGTTGTTCAGCGATTCCTGGGCAATGCGGTACAGGGCCACCTGCACGTCCGGCGGGAGCGCACCTTCGCCCTCTATCTCCAGATGGACCTTGAGGCGCGACCGGCCGACGACCGCTTCCGTGAGCTGCCGAAGCAGGTCGCATAGGCTGGATTCGGTCAGCGCAGCCGGGCGCAGCTCCAGCAGCAGGGTGCGCATCTCCGCCAGCGCGCCGCGCGCCAGCTCGCGCAACTCCTCGAGCCGCGCGCGACCCTGTGCGGGGTCTCTCTCCCAGATACGCGGCAGCACCTCGGCGATGAGGCTGGCCGAGAAGAGCGTCTGCGTCACCGCGTCGTGCAGCTCGCGAGCCAGCCGGGTACGTTCTTCGGCTGCCGCCGCGTCCTGGGCCCGCTGGTAGAGCCGGGCGTTTTCGATTGCCAGGGCAGCCCGCTGGGCCAGCGCCGCAAACAGGCGGCGCTCTTCTTCTCCAAAGCTGCGGGACCGGCAGAAGCTGAGGTTGAAGACGCCAAAGACATCGCCGTTGAGCTTCAGCGGCAGGTGGATGAAGGAGGCGATGCCTTCGGGATCGACCACACGGCGCAGAACGCGCTCGTCCTGGGCGGCGTTGGCGACGGCAATGGCCTGTCCTGTGAGCGCCACCTGCCCGACGATCCCTTCGCCGGGACCGCAGTGCATCTGGGCCAGCGACTCTTCCCGGAAGCCGCGGGCTGCACGCACCTGCAGTTCCTGGTGATGCTCGTCCCAGGCCATAATCGCGCTTTTGTCCGCGTGGAGCAGATCGACGGCGACCTCCACCAGGGCCTGCAGGAGATGATCCAGGTCGAGGTGCCGGTATAGCTCTTCGTCGGCCCGGTACAGCGCGTCCAGATCCCGGGTGCGCCGCTCCAGCTCCGCGAAGAGGCGCGCGTTCTCAATCATGACCCCCACCTGGTGTGCGAAGGCGAGGGCCAGCCGGCTGTGCTGGTCGGCGTAATAGCCCGGCTGGCGATGATCCAGGCTGAGCATGCCCAGTACCTCGCCCTTGACGATGAGCGGAACCCCCAGCCAGGAACGGACGTAGTCAAACGTTGTATCGAGCTGCGCGCCGGCCGTCTCCTGGAAGGCGTGGCCCTGCGCAGTGTCGGCGCGCACGTCGGGAATATGGATAGGTCGGCGTTCCTCGATGACTGTCCGGTTCGCGCCGGCATGGGCCAGGGCAAACTGGATCTGCAGTGCCTCCTCCTGAGGAATCGGCCCCTGATAGGCCATCACCCGCAACGTCTCGTCGTCCAGCACCAGCACGGATGCGCCGTCGTAATCGACCACCTCCTTCAGCTGATCCAGGATCACGCCCAACAGCGGCTCCAGCGCCAGTGTCGAGGCGACGTGG
>JAAYYY010000546.1 GCA_012515125.1 Chloroflexota bacterium | reverse complement strand
TATTCGATGAACTCGTCCAGACTCAGGCGCGTCGGCGGCGTCAGGCGCACCTCTATATCGCGGATGGAGTTGCGCATGTTAGTCAGATGCTTCTTCTTGCAGACGTTCACGTCCAGGTCGCCGGGGCGCTGGTGCCGGCCGACGACCATGCCGGCGTAGACCTCTTCGCCCGGCCCGACGAAGAGCGTGCCGCGCTGCTCGGCGTTTTCCAGGCCGTACGACGTCGTCACCCCGTTTTCCCAGGCGACGAGCGAGCCCTGGTTGCGCCCGTTGATTTCCCCTGCCAGCGGGCCGTAGTTGTAGAACAGGCTGTGCATGATGCCCATGCCCCGCGTCGTCGTCATGAACTGGTAGCGGAAGCCCAGCAAGCCGCGCGTGGGCACGACGTAGGTGAGCAGTACGGCGTCGTCGGAGATGTTGCGCATCATGCGCAGCTCGCCCCGACGCTGGCCGAGCATTTCGACCACCGCGCCGACCGTCTCCGGCGTCGTCTCGACGTAGACCTCCTCGTAAGGCTCGAGGAGCTGGCCGTCCTCGTCGCGGCGGAAGATGACCTCCGGCCGGGAGACCATAAACTCGTAGCCCTCGCGGCGCATCGTCTCAATCAGGATAGCCAGATGCAGCTCGCCCCGGCCGCTGACCACAAAGCGGTCGGCGCTCTCGGTCTCCTCGACGCGCAGGGCGACGTTTTGTTTCAGCTCGTCGAATAGCCGCTCCCGCAGGCGGCGCGACGTAGACCAGCGCGCTTCCCGGCCGGCAAAGGGGGAGTTGTTGACGCTGAAGCTCATGCGCACCGTCGGCGCTTCGACCTGGATCGTCGGCAGCGCCACCGGATTCTCCAGGCTGGCAATCGTCTCGCCGATGGCTACGCCCTCGACGCCGGCAATCGCCATGATCTCGCCGGCAGCTACTTCGTCCACCTCCACGCGCTCCAGCCCCTGGTGGACGTAGAGATAGGTGGACTCGGCGGGGATGACGTGGCCGTCGTGGGTGATGCGTGCGACCGGCTGGCCGGCGCGTATCGTGCCGGAAAACAGGCGCCCGACAGCAGTCACGCCGCGGTAGTTGTCGTAGTCCAGAGTTGTGACCAGCATCTGCAGGGGGCCGTTCACGTCTACGACCGGCGCAGGCACCGAGGTAAGAATGGCGTCGAAGAGGGGCTGCAGATCGGGACCACATTCAGGCGTGTCGCCTGCCCGGCCTTCAGTGGCGATGGCGTAGACAACCGGGAAATCGGCCTGCTCCTCGCTGGCCCCCAGCTCCACGAAGAGATCGAACGTGTCGTTCAGCACGCGGTCGGGATCGGCGTAGCGGCGATCTACCTTGTTGATGACGACGATGATCCGGTGACCCATCGCCAGCGCCTTCTTCAGCACGAAGCGTGTCTGCGGCATGGGGCCCTCAAAGGCATCGACAAGCAGCAGAGCGCCGTCAACCATGTTGAGCACGCGCTCGACCTCGCCGCCGAAGTCGGCGTGGCCCGGCGTGTCCACGATGTTGATCTTGACCTCCTGTCCCGTATCGGGATCGGGGATCGTCACCGCCGTGTTCTTGGCCAGAATTGTGATGCCGCGCTCGCGCTCCAGGTCATTGGAGTCGAGCACGCGCTCGGCCACCTTCTGGTTGGCGCGGAAGACCCGGGCCTGTTTCAACATACCGTCAACCAGCGTCGTCTTGCCATGATCGACGTGGGCGATAATGGCGATGTTGCGTAATTCGTTTCGTGCGCGCAGGGCGCCCGGCGTTGTGCCGGCGGACTCAGCCGTCGTTCCGTTCATACTCAAGGTTCGATTTTCCCGTATAATGGCTTTGAAGAAGCTGTTTTGAAAAACTGGCTTTGGAGAAGCCTGGCTGCAAAAGCCCGGCGTTGGGGAAGCGTGGCGCTGGAAAAGCCTGACTCTGGAAAGCCAAGATTCAAAAAGCGGTTCATTTTACCAGAAAGGTGGGAAAACGGGGGAAAGTTAAGGAGGAACTTATGAGCAATACCGTCGTGCTCGTCGGCGCGCTGGACACCAAGGGGCAGGAGTATGCCTTCGTGCGCGATCTCATCGCCGGGGAGGGGCTGGAAACGCTGGTCGTCGACTTTGGGGTGATGGGCAAGCCGGCCTTCACGCCCGACATCAGCCGGGAGGAGGTGGCTGCTGCCGCCGGCGCCGACCTCGGCTACCTCAGCAGCGGCGAACACAAAGACGAGGCCATGGAAGCGATGGCCGCAGGGCTGGCAGTGGTCGTGCGCCGCCTTTACGATGAGGGGCGGCTGCAGGGCATCTTGGGGATGGGCGGCAGCGGCGGCACGAGCATCGCCACGCGCGCCATGCGCGAGCTGCCCGTCGGCGTGCCCAAGATCATGGTTTCCACCGTAGGCGGCGGTGATGTGAGCGCCTACGCCGGCTCGACCGACATCACCTTCATGCCCTCGATTGTGGACGTGGCGGGCATCAACAGCATCAGCCGCCGGATCTATGCCAACGCCGCGGGCGCGATTGCCGGCGCCGTGAAGGTAGAGACGCCGCCCGCAGCGGAAGAAAAGCCGCTGATCGCCGCCTCCATGTTCGGCAACACGACTGAAGCCGTGGATAACGCCCGGCGCATTATGGAAGACAGAGGGTACGAGGTACTGGTCTTCCACGCTACAGGCTCTGGCGGGCGCACGATGGAGAGCCTGATCCGCGACGGCTTCATCGCCGCCGCGCTGGATATCACGACGACAGAGCTGGCGGATACCGTCTGCGGGGGCGTCTTCGACGCGGGACCAGAGCGGGTACAGGCCGCCCCGGCCGCGGGCATTCCCACCGTCATCGTGCCGGGCTGCGTGGACATGGCGAACTTCTGGGGAATCGATAGCGTGCCGGAACGGTACCGGCAGCGCAATCTCTACCGCTGGAACCCGAATGTGACCCTGCTACGCACAAACGTGGAGGAAAACCGGCGGATCGGCGAGATGATCGCCGCCGCAGCCAATCTGGCGACGGGGCCGGTCGCCATCCTGTTGCCGCTGCGGGGAGTCTCCATGCTCGACAGCGAAGGCCAGCCCTTCTGGGATCCCGAAGCGGACCACGCCTGTTTTGAGGCAATTCGCAGCCATACCGGGGGGCACGTGGACATTATCGAAGTCGACGCCAACGTTAACGACCCGGCCTTCTCCAGCGTCGTCGCCCAGACGCTGCTAGAGATGCTGGACGATCAGGCGCAGGTGGGGAGCTAACCAGGAAGGAGGACAATCATGGCACTGACCCGAGAGGAAATTATCAGGCGGCTGCAGGCTCAGGTAGCGGAAGGCAGGCCTATCGTCGGCGCGGGCGCGGGCACGGGCATTTCGGCCAAGTTCGCCGAGGCGGGCGGCGCTGACCTGATCATCATCTACAATTCCGGGCGCTACCGGATGGCGGGGCGCGGCAGCCTCGCCGGGCTGATGCCCTATGGGGACGCAAACGGCATCGTCGTGGAGATGGCGGCCGAGGTGCTGCCGGTGGTCAAGAATACGCCGGT
>JAAYYY010000545.1 GCA_012515125.1 Chloroflexota bacterium | reverse complement strand
CGCTTGGCGACGTTCGGGTATTTATCGACCCAGCGCTCTTCGACCAGACCCCGGCGCATGACGCTCACGTAGTCGTCGCCCAGTGGGGCCATGCCGGCGCTGATCCACTCTATCGCTTCGTCAAAGGAAACTGCCGGGCTTTCCGGGGTGAGCGGTGCTTTGATGTCGTAGACGTGCAGCCTGTCGTAGCCGAGCGCCCTGCGCCGCAGCCGCCAGTAGCGGTGCCACAGCGGCAGGTGGCGGCGGAAGGTGTTGATCGTCGTGTGGAAGACTTCGGTGGGGATGTTGTTGGGGTAGAGGGCCGCTTCGAGCGACGAACGATAATTGCGCGCGCGGGCAAAAAAGACGTCTTGCTTGACGCCAGTGGCGAGGACGTTGGCCATCGTGTTCTTGTAGGCCAGGTAGGCGTCAGCGTAGTTTTCCCAGGCGCTGCGGCGCACCTCGCGGTCGGCGTGGGTTAACAGCGCGCCGATGTTGCCCTGGGCGATGTCGATCAGCTCGGGCTCTGGATCAGAAGTCGTCGCCGGCACAAAGGAGAGGTCGGCGTCGGCCAGAATGCGGTGGGTAGCGGTCGCCGTGCCGAAGGGGTCCGAGAGCTGTTTGAGCAGCGCTTCTACCTCTGGCGAACGGACGTGCTCGCCGCGGCGCAGAATAGAATCGAAGAAGTGCTCGTAGATTGCCAGCCGCGGCTCGGCGGCCATCCACTCCCTGAGCGTGTCTTCGCCGAGGGCCAGCAGCTCGGGCTCGGCGAAGGCGATGGCGGCAAAGACGGCGGCCATGACCGCGCGCGCCCGATCCTGGCGGGCGGCGGCCTGCTGGTTGGTCGTTTCCACGCTATGGCCCAATGCGGCGTAAGCCATCACCTGGGAGGCGTCGCGCAGCACCTCTTCCATCAGGGGCAGCCACTCGGCCAGAATATCGGGCCCTTCGCCGAGCCGGCCTTTGTAGGCCGCCAGCTTCTCCAGCCGGGTGGGCATACCGCTTGCCGTTTCCTCCCAGGCTGCCTCAGTCGGGAAAATGCTTTCCAGGTTAAAGGTATCGGCGACGGGGATTTCCTCGCGTTTGCGTACGGTTACGGTCACGGTCAATTCTCCTTTCTTGTTCGCATCTGACACGATTTCCGCTGCCGCTAATTGTAGCCAGATAACGGCGTCCCGTCCGCTGGCACTTTGACGAGAGGTGAGAACTGGATGAAAATGATTGGTGCGTGCGCACTGTCGCGTAAGATAAATGTAGAAAGCGCCGGCATCTTACCAGATTCCAATGCGCCAAAAGCAAACTTATTTATAATAAGGGCGGCAGGCTATAAGGACTGCCGTCCCGGAAGTTGAGGAAAGGCATAGGAGTGGTTAGCGGCGAGCGGCAGCACCAGCGGTTGCGACGTTAACCCGAAAGGAAATCGACATGTTACTCTGGCTTCTCTATACGACCGTGGTGTTGACTGCTTTCGTCGGGATGGGCCTCCTGCTTTACCTGCGGAAGCGCCTGCAAGAGAGACAGGCGCAGTTGAAGCCAATGCCCGTGCGGGCACATCGCGAGTATTAGTCCCGGGGATGGCGCCTGGCGGGCACCAGGGACCACAAGAGAAGGGGTAAAATAGAAAATGTTCGGATCTGGCTACATGCTTTATCTCATTCTGGCGTTGCCAGGTTTGTTGCTGGGCCTCTGGGCCCAGGCGCGCGTCCGCAGCGCGTTTGGCAAATACTCGCGTGTGGCTACTGCGCGCGGTATGACCGGCGCCCAGGTGGCACGGGCCATGCTCGATTCGCAGGGTCTGTATGACGTGGCAATAGAGGAGTCGCGCGGCGGCACTCTGAGCGACCATTATGACCCCCGTAGCAAGGTGCTGCGGCTCAGCCCGGAGGTCTACCGCACGCCGAGCGTCGCGGCTGCGGGCGTGGCGGCGCACGAGGCCGGCCATGCGCTGCAGGACGCTAAAGGCTATGCGCCGCTGGCCCTGCGCAGCGCGCTGGTGCCGGCAGCCAGTTTCGGCAGCAGCCTTGCCCCGCTGATCTTCATTGCCGGCCTGATGCTGGAGGCGTTTGCCGGCTTTGGGATTCAGGTCGCGTGGGCGGGCGTGATTCTCTTTGCCGCGGCCGTGGCTTTCACTCTGGTCACACTCCCGGTGGAGTTCGATGCCAGCAGCCGGGCGAAGCGCGAGCTGCAGGCGCAGGGCATTGTCATGGGTAACGAGACCCAGGGCATCAACCGGGTTCTCAACGCTGCGGCCCTGACCTATGTTGCGGCAGCCGTCGCAGCAGTCGGCCAGCTCCTCTATTACGTTCTGCTGCTGACGGGCGGGCGCCGCGACTGAGCGCCAGCAGACCCAGCACGAAAGAAAAAAAGCCCCCGGCTTCCAGAGCCGGGGGCTTTTTGTTTTTACGCGGGCGGACCGGCTTGCCGGGCCAGGGCCAGCGCGCCAAGCACGCCGGCCCGGCGACCCAACGCCGGCGGCACAATATACGTATCGATTGCCTCCAGCAGCCGGGGCGACTGCACGTAGCCGTTCAGCAGCTCCAGCACGCGGCGGCGCACCAGCGGAAAGAGCTGCGCCTGCGCCATCACGCCGCCGCCGAGAATGATGCGCTGCGGCGACAGGGTGACGATGAAGTTGACAAGCCCCAGGGCAAGGTAGTGCGCCTCCAGCGCCCAGGCCGGATGGTCTACGGGCAGCGTCTCGGCGGGCTGGCCCCAGCGCGCGGCAATCGCCGGCCCGGAGGCCAGCCCCTCCAGACAATCGCCGTGGTATGGGCAGCGGCCGGGGTAAGGGTCCTGCTGACGGTCGTGCGGCAGGCGCACGTGGCCCATCTCCGGGTGTAGCAGGCCGTGCAGCAGGCTGCCGCCGACCATCGCGCCCCCGCCGATGCCGGTGCCGATGGTCAGGTAGATAAAGGTGTCCAGCCCTTGCGCCGCGCCCCAGCGCCCTTCGGCCAGCGCTGCCCCGTTCACGTCGGTATCGAAGGCGACCGGCAGATCGAGCGCGCGCGCGAGCGGCCCGGCAAAGTCGACGTTGGTCCAGCCGGGCTTGGGCGTGGAGGTGATGTACCCGTAGGTGGGCGAAGCCGGATCGGGGTCGAGCGGGCCAAAGGCGGCAATACCCAGCGCTACCAGCTCCCCGTGCTGCTCGCGTTGCTCGCGGAAGAAGTCGATGGCCTGCCCGATCGTCTCCTCCGGCGTCGTGGTCGGGAAGCGCGTCTCGGCCCGAACGTCATCCGGCCCGCTGCCTACTGCGCAGACGAATTTGGTGCCGCCTGCTTCGATACCGCCAACCAGGGTCATTGCCGCGCCGTTGCCTACTCAATCCGCAGCCAGTGTGCGGCGTACGGCTCCAGGTTGAGCACCATCGGAAACTCGTTGAGGGTCAGCTCCTCGGAATCGGCCAGCAGATCGACCAGCT
>JAAYYY010000544.1 GCA_012515125.1 Chloroflexota bacterium | reverse complement strand
GGTTGCGAAGCACCTGTTTGATCCGGCGGGGATCGGCATCGACCAGCGGGAAATCGCGTGGGAAGTCGAGGATGAAACGGTGGATGCTGCTGCGCTGCTGCATCTCGTCCGTCACTTCGCGCGCCAGACGAGGCAGGCGCAAAGGCTGCGGCTCGATTTCCATCTGGTCGAATTCAACGCGCGCGCTGTCGAGAATGCTACTGATCATCGCCTGCAGGTTCTCAACTTCGGCGAGCATTAACCGTAGAAACTCCTCCCGCTTCTCTGCTGTCCACGAGACCTCCTCCAGCAGCATAGCCGTGAGGTAGCCTTTGATCGCCGCCAGCGGCGTGTTGAGTTCATGCGACAGAACGGCGAGCATCTCCGTGCGGAGCCGGTCTGCATCAAGGTCGTCGGCAAGCTGCCCGTCAGTCATCTTCGCATCTTCCTGCCCGCTTCAGACGCAAACATATCACCTGCCGGCCGTGAAGCAAGCGCGGCGCCGGGAGTGACTGTTGCTGAACCGGCCCTCACAGAAAATGACGTACTTCCAGTAGCAGCAGGGTATTTCCTGCGCCGGGCGGGCGCAGGAAATGCGCAGTCCGCCCTCTCTTACCAGCTTCTTCCCGCCATCACTTCGGCGATCACGTCGTCCATCTCCAGCAGCATTTCCAGCGCGCCGGCGACGGTCACTTCCACGTCCCGGCCCGCCGCGATACCCCGCCG
The DNA here is from genome assembly GCA_012515125.1 of Chloroflexota bacterium. Taxonomy (GTDB): domain Bacteria; phylum Chloroflexota; class Anaerolineae; order Promineifilales; family Promineifilaceae; genus JAAYYY01. The sequence goes on along the minus strand of JAAYYY010000544.1, from coordinate 1,485 downwards.
GTCTGTGAAGGTCTGGATCTCAACTTCAAACCAGTCGTCGTAGCATATGCGAATCGTCAGCAGTACAGGCTCCCCGACCCTCTCGGCAAGCAATTGCTGGCGCTCCAGAAACCAGGACTGGGCGTTGCTCATCTTTGTGGACGGCCGGCAGGTAACAATCGGCAAAAGTGCATGACCACATTATAGCACAGTTGTTCTATAAATAGGTGGTTATTCGTCGACTTCCCAGCTCACCTCCCACGGGCCCGGGAGATGCAGCCGGCCGGCAAGCTGCAGGATAACTATCTCCATCTCGCCCGGCCCTCTGCCGTCTGGCAACGCCTCGATGATCAAGGTGCTGACCATCGACTCCTGCCCATCGCCGCAGGCATTGCCACCCCGACCGTCGTATTGGCGCTCTACGCCTTCCGCCATTAGCTCTAGGTAGAATAGCTGCACGCCGGCATCACTCACGCAGGGGGCGACCAGCTGTAATGACAGCGATCCGGGAGGCGCGCCAGGGTCTGCCGCCAGAGCCGCTTCCACAATGGGAACCGGTAGTCCAAAAATCTCTACCGTCTGATCCAGTGACCAGCGATCCCCCGGCTGCTGGCCGCGCAAGTCGAGGGTTACCGTCGAGGACGCTTTGGCCGTCAGGTCCAGGCCGGTCTGCAGGGTCAACATCTCAGCGCCGAGCGCTCCCGGCTGGAAGCTATCGCTCGTCTGGGACAAATGTCCAGACGGTGCGGCCTGCCCGTTCCCGCTGCCGGCGCGCCACTCATACTGGTTCCCCTGCTCGTCCACCAGCGTGGGGCGGGCGAGACTGGCGCCGATCACATTACCGGCGCGGTCGCCGGCAATCTCAATCTGCACGGAAACCGTCGTCTCGTCCTGCGTATACGAGACATCCTGCAGCGTGAGCGTAATCTCGGGCTGGGCGGACGAATCTGTGTTGCCAGTCGGGGAACTGGCGGGTTGCGTCCGGAGCGGATGATAATACTGGCACTGCTGCACGTCGCTCGTTACCGTCGCGCACGCGCCGTCCAGGTAGTACAGCTCGGATACGTTCAGGCGGGGCGGCTCTGTCCCGGCAAGCGTGCCCCTGACAAGAAGTTCGGTATTGGCGCCCAGCTCGCCTATACCGTCGGTGACGCTCTCCTCTTGTTCACTATCGAAAAGCAACGCTACCAGTTCCCAGGGGCCGCGTACGTAAACGCTAGCAGAGACAGGGTACTCGGCCAGCGCGCGGGCACTGGCGCTATACAGGTCCAGAAGCGGCTGGTAGAACAGAATAACCTGCTCCTCCGCACCATGGGTCTCGACAACGAGAGGATAGATGCGCGGCGTGCCGTCCGGCGTTTCGCCGCTCGGGAAGCCCTTAACCATTATCGACCGTCCGGGCTCGACCTCGAACCGGACCGGTAGACCTGCCAGGTAGGCAATCGGGTGTCCCTCGAAGATGTAATGGCTCTGCAGGTCAATCAGGTAACGCGCGCCGCCGGCGTC
>JAAYYY010000068.1 GCA_012515125.1 Chloroflexota bacterium | reverse complement strand
GAGCTGGCGGAGCGGCTGGACGAGGCGTTCTATGCCGTCGATGCCCTGCACATGCTGGCTATCGCCGCGCCGGTTGAGGAGAGCCTGGAGCGGAACCTGTACGCTATTGACTATGCGAATCGATCCCCTGACGAGCGGGCGCGCCGATGGCTTGGCTCTCTCTACAATAACGCCGGCTGGAGCTATTTCGACGGGGGGGATTTTGAGGCAGCGTTGGGCATGTTCGAGCACGCGCTGGAGGCGCGACGGCAGCAGCACGAGCCGGAGCAAGAGCGCATCGCTCGCTGGTGCGTTGGCCGGACCCTGCGCGCCCTGGGCCGCCTGCCGGAAGCGCTGGCCCTGCAGCGCGAGCTGGAGCAAGATCCGGATCACGACGGCTTCGTGGAAGAAGAAATCGGCGAATGTTTGCTTGCCGCCGGAGAGCCGGAAGCCGCCGCGCCCTACTTCGCCCGGGCCTTCGAAAGGCTATCGGCCATAGACTGGGTGGCGGCGGATCGGGAACGTTTGGAGCGATTACGCGCGCTGGGTGCGGGGGCCGTGGAAGAAAGGGAAGGGCGCGGCCCAGGGAGTGATCCTGAGCCGCGCCCCGATTGAGCGGCCTGACAAAGCGGTCCTGACCGCTCAGGCGACCCGCGGCGCAATATTAGTGTCCCCAGAGCGAACAAGTAATGACTTGACGAGGGTGACGACGGCGGAGATCAGCCCGACGACGATGGCGATGCCCAGGCCAAAGCGCACGAGGCTGTCAATGCCCGAGTTGAACGTGATCGGGCCGCCGGTGAAGATCAGGTAGGCAACGTAGATACTGAACAGCTCGACCAGGAACTGCGCCACACGGGTGATGACGTTCCAGCGCCCCTGTGCCAGCACCAGGCTGCGCAGGACGATCTCCAGCCCCCAGCTGACCGTCAGCCAGGGCACGAAGTTAAGGAAATTCTCGTGCAGCAGCGGGAAGAAGTGGTAGCCGCCCTCGGGCACATCTATATCTACGATCCAGTAGGCGTAGCGGTTGAAGAGGATGATCGCCAGCAGCGGAAAGACGATGCCCAGCACGAGGTCAACGGGGGCAATCCGGTTCGGGTCTTTCACCGGCGGCAGCGAGCGCGGATCCCACGCCTCTTTCTCGGGGAGCTGGTTGCCGGGCACCCGCTCCATCACCGCGAAGACGAAGACAATGATCACGAATGCGGTTAGCGCCGAGCTGATCATCGTGCTCAGGAACTCCCAGAGCGAAGCGATCGTCAGGGGCGTATTGCCGAAGAGCGCCTGGGCGCCAAAGATCACGAGCTGGACCGTCGCCAGGACGGTCAGGGCAATCGTCACCACGGTCTTGAACGTGGGAAAGAGCACCGGGCCGATGAGATATTCGTCGCCCCGGTACTGGGCAGCCATCTCGGCCGGGCTGCCGAACTCCTTCAGCATGGCGGCGACCATCGCCTCGTCGGGCTCGCGCCCGGCCTTTTCCGCCTGCCGCTCCAGCGCTTCCGCCAGCAGCGAGTCCAGCTCGCGGCGGATGTCGTCGCGCGCCCGCGGTGGAAGCTGGCGGGCTACTTCATTGGTGTAGCGATCAATCATTTCCCGTGCGTTCACGATTCGTCTCCTTCAAGAAGCTTGCCTATCACGTTGCCCAGCTCGTACCAATCCCGGCTAAGTTGTTCCAGCAGAGCCACGCCGGTTGGGCTTAACTCATAATAGCGACGAGGACGGCCGCCTTCCTCCATCCGCCAGTCGCTTTTCAGCAACCCCTGCGACTCCAGTCGCCGGAGCAGCGGGTAAAGTGTGCCCTCGTTGATCTCCAGGCCGTGCTCGTCGAGCCGCTGTTTGAGCGAGTAGCCGTACTGCTCGTTACGGAGCTGGCTGAGGACGGCGAGCACCAGCACGCCCCGGCGCAGCTCCAGAGCCAGATTTTCGTAAACAGCCTGTGCGTCGTCCTTTATCATACGTCGCATTATATATTGCGACACACAGTATGTCAAGCAGCAAAAAGGCCGCTTCCGGGGAAGCGACCTTTTTGCAGGAGATGGCTGAAAAACGAATGGGTTCTAGATGAGAACCGTGTCGTAGAGAACGGCCTTAATTTGCAGCACCTCGCGGCGCACCTTTTCATCTGTTTCCATGAGGCTGGCGATCTTCTCGTAGCCGTGGAGGATGGTCGTGTGGTCGCGGTTACCCAGGTGGGCGCCAATCTGCGGGAAAGAAGAATCGGTCTCGGTGCGGGCCAGGTACATCGCCACCTGGCGCGGGAAGGAGACGACCCGGCTGCGGCTGCGGCTGGAGAGCTTGTCGAGCGACAGCCGGTAATGCTGGGCCACCGCCTCGACCACCTGCGTCACCGTCAGTTTGGTCGGCCTGTGGATATG
>JAAYYY010000543.1 GCA_012515125.1 Chloroflexota bacterium | reverse complement strand
TGCTCCGGCCGGCTCTGGACGCTCTTCCGCCAGCCGGACGGGAGCTGGGTGAACAATGCCATCGGCGTTGCTCCCGGCAGCCTGACGACTTTCGGAGAAGGCTTCGACGGCGAGCTGTATCTGACGACGCGAGAAGGCGTCCTGTACCGGATCGAGCAACCCTAGCAACTCTCTGGAGGAAAGCGTGATGAAGAAAACGGTGGTTCTTCTCATTGGCCTGGTTAGCGCGCTTCTTGCGCTCTCGCTGCAGGCGGCGCCGGCTCAGGACGAAGAGCTGTTCCTGCCGGTTGTCGCCGGCGGCGGCGGGGACGGCGATCTCCCACTGACTCTGAACCTGGAGACGGTCGTCGCCGCAGGCAACCTGCAGCGCCCGGTAGACATCGCCAATGCCGGCGATGGGCGCCTCTTTGTCGTCGAGCGTGCCGGCACCATTCGCATTGTCGAGCCGGACGGCACGGTGCTACCGCAGCCCTTCCTCGACATCAGCGACCAGGTCGAATGGCAGAGCCACAGCGAGCGCGGCCTGCTCGGCCTTGCCTTCCATCCTGATTACGCGACCAACGGCGCCTTCTTCGTCAACTACACCGCGAGGCCCGACGGCGACACCCGAATCTCGCGTTTTCAGGTCAGCGGCAATCCCAACGTGGCCCTGCCCGGTAGCGAGGAGCTGATCCTGGAGGTTGACCAGCCTTTTGCAAACCATAACGGCGGCGATCTGGCCTTCGGTCCGCGCGACGGCTACCTCTACGTGGCTCTGGGAGACGGCGGCAGCGGTAACGATCCGGGGAATCGCGCCCAGGCGCTGGACGAGCTGCTGGGGAAGATCCTGCGTTTGGACATTGACGCTGCGCCGGAAAACGATCCGCCGGACTGTGGCGACGGCGCATATCGGGTGCCGGCAGACAACCCGTTCGCCGGCGCACAGAACCCTAACTGCGGCGAAATCTGGGCGTATGGGCTGCGCAATCCGTGGCGTTTCAGCTTCGACGCCGAAACTGAGCAGATCTATATCGCCGACGTCGGGCAGTCAGCCTGGGAAGAAGTCAACGTCCAGCCTATCGTCGGCGGCGCCAACTACGGCTGGAGCTGCTACGAGGGTACCCACCTGAACGGGAACACGAAGATGGATTTCTGCCCGCCCGCCTCGGCGTACACCATGCCTGTGTTCGAGTACGACCACGGCGACGGCTGCTCGGTGACGGGCGGCTTCGTCTACCGTGGGCAGGACTACCCGGCGCTGATCGGTCACTACCTGTTCGCCGACTTCTGCAGCGGCATCTTCTGGGACATCAGCCCTGGTGGCACGGTCACCCGCCACGAGAATCTGCAGACAGGCGGCTACTCGACCTTTGGCGAAGGGGCTGACGGCGAGCTTTACGTCGCCAACCTGAACACCGGCGAGATCTCCCGCGTCACCGCGACGACCCGGTGAGGGTCTACGACGCCAGGGAGGACCAGACCTCCAGCTTGCCCCGGACGCGGCGGATCACCTCGTCGGTGAATTCGTCCGTGTGGGCGCCTCCGCCGAGGTCGGAGGTGCGAATTCCGTCGTAGACGGCCTCGAGCGTCGCTTCGTAGATCGCCCGGCTGATCCGCTTGGCCTCCGCCTCTTTCATGTGGCCATAGAGCGCGGCGGCAGCCAGGATCATCGCCATCGGGTTGGCGACGTTGCGCCCTTCGAGGGCCGGCGCCGTACCATGTGGCGCTTCCGTCATCACCCGGTCCACCTCGCCGTTTTCGTCCACGGAGATGACCTGGGATTCGGAGCCGGCAATCGAGCCGTACATGCCCAGCACCAGATCGGAAATCAGGTCGCCGTCGCGGTTTAGCGTCGGGATGACCAGCGGCTCCCCGTCGGCAGCCAGGAGCAGGGCCAGCGTGGCGTCGATAAGCTGCGGCTCGTAGCGCACCTGGGGATGGCGGGCCGCCGCGGCGTCGAGCTCTTCCTTGAACATGCCTTCGTAGATGGGGCTGACGGTATACTTCGGCCCGCCGAATACCTTGGAGTCCGTGCGCTGCGCGTACTGGAAGGCAAACTCCGCGACCCGGTTGCAGACGCGGCGGCTGATGCTCTCGGTGCGATAGGCAACCTCGTCCAGGCTGCCCTCGGGCCCTTCCCGCCACTCCTTCGCGCCGTAGGCGTCGCCCACTGCCATGCGCACTACGGCAATCGGGGCATAGATGCCGCCCACAGGCCGCACGCCGGGAATGCGCCGGCCGACGCGCAGGATGACCTCGGCGTCAATTTCTTCGCGCAGGATCTGGTTCGGGCTGCCGACGTCGCCCTTGGTCTCCGGCGTGATCGTCGCCGCCTTCAGAGCCAGACGGCACTCCCGCAG
>JAAYYY010000542.1 GCA_012515125.1 Chloroflexota bacterium | reverse complement strand
GGTCGAGGTCGATGACGAGCAGGGCGTCGGGCTTGTCGTTGCGGCCATAGTTCAGGCCGACGACGTAGCCCAGGCGCTCGGCCGGGGCCGACATGGCCATGCGCGGGGACGGATAAAAGGTGGGGTCAGGTTTCCAGAGAGCCATCTTAAACATTCTCCTTTCATGGGTTTGGGTAACTGGACAACTGCGAGTCAGGTTACGGGCGGAGCGCTCCCCGAACGTCCCGGAAAGCGTCCCGGAAGGCGGCGTGCGGGCTGGAAGCCCGTGATCCGGCAAAAAAAGCCCCCGGCTGTGGGCCGGGGGCATCTGGTCGTCGCGACTACACATGGTTCGGGCTGCCGGGTTATCGTGTGGCGGACGTTGCAGCTTCGCGGGCGGCGGCAGCTTCGTAATAGCGCTCGGTGTAGAAGGCGTAGTCGTCCTCAGCTTCAGCGGCAATCGCGGCTTCGCGAGCGGCGGCGGCTTCGTAGTAGCGCTCGGTGTAGAAGGCGTAGTCGTCGTCAGCTTCGGCGGCAATCGCGGCTTCGCGAGCGGCGGCGGCTTCGTAGTAGCGATCCGTGTAGGTGCTATATCCGTCGTTCTCGATTGTGACTGCCGTGCTGCGCTGCACGTCCATCGCCTGCCCGGCGTCCCGGACTGCTTCGCCGAGGCGCATGATGGCGACGGCGGCGCTGACTGCCAGCAGCACAATAACCAGGCTGATCACAAACATTGTCGCGGTACGACCGCTGTTTCCATTGACCATCATCTTCGCGTTCATCTCTTGTCTCCTTAGACTGGTTGTTTTCTGTCAGTCGCTGCGGATGGCGCCCTGTGCGCCTTCCTCGACTGATAGTGCCCAGCATACGGGAGCATCGACCCGGTTTCGTACCCTTTGCCGTCCCAACATCTGTCTCCCCAAAATAGTGGGTGAGGCAAAGCTTAGAATAAATCCACCGCGCTATCGCTCCCGTACATATTGCATAGACAGGGCGGGCCGGGAATCGGCCGGGGAGTTTGACAGCCCTCGACCGGTAGCCAATAATAGGCCCGCTTTATCGACCTTTTGTGTGTTAGGAAGAGGAAAATGTTGAGGTCTCGAAACGTGTCCCTGGGGCGCTGGCTCCTGCCCATCCTACTACTTGTCCTGCTCTTTTGCGCGCGCGCGGCGCTCGCTCACGAGCAACGACCAGTCGGCCCATACGTGCTCGTCGTCGGCTTCGCCATCGAGCCGGCGTATGAGGGCCAGAAGAACGGGGTAGAGCTGCGAGTCAGCGAGGGCGAGGGGGATGCAGCCGTCCCGGTAGAGGGGCTGCAGGAAACGCTGCAGGTCGAGGTCACGCACGTCGAGAGCGGTATCTCGCAAATCATGCCGCTGCGCGCCGTCTTCGGCTCCCCGGGTCGCTATACCAACGATTGGATTCCGTCGATGCCCGGCGCCTATCGCTTCCGCTTCTTCGGGAGCATTGGCGAATTGGCAGTGGACGAAAGCTTTGAATCTGGACCGGATACCTTCGGCTCGGTCGAACCGGCAGCCGAGCTCTATTTCCCCGAGCCGGTGCCCGCGGCGCGGGAGCTGGAAGGGGCGGCGCGCGGCGCTCAGTCGGCGGCCGACGAGGCGCTGGCGCTGGCGCTGGCGGCACAGGAGC
>JAAYYY010000541.1 GCA_012515125.1 Chloroflexota bacterium | reverse complement strand
GGTTCAGAGCGGCTTCCAGAGCCTGAGTGGCAATCATAATCCCTCACTTCCTGCACGAAGCAGCTTTCCGGTATAATCGGCCATTATATCTGAGCGGAGTTGTGAGACGAATCGATGGCCGGACAGAACGACCTGATTGAAGAGCCGGAAGCGGCGGCGCTGCTGGAGAGCATGTTGTTTGTCGCCAGTGGGCCGGTAAGCCTGCAGCGTCTGGCGCGCACGCTGGACGTCAGCCCGGAGGTAGTGCGCGGCCTGCTGCGGGCGCTGGAGGCGGAATACGCCGGCCGGGGGCTGCGCCTGCAGTGGAGCGGCAACGAGGTACAGCTAACCACCGCGCCGGAGGCGGCAGCCGTCGTCGAGCGCTTCCTGGGGCTGGAGACGACCAGCCGGCTCAGCCAGGCGGCGCTCGAGGTGCTGGCTATCGTCGCCTACATGCAGCCGGCCACCCGGCCGGAGATAGACGACATCCGTGGCGTGAACTCCGACGGGGCGCTGCGCACGCTGCTAAGCCGGGGCCTGCTGGAAGAGGTAGGCCGCCGGGAGACGCCGGGCCGTCCGATTCTCTACGGCACCACGCCCGACTTCCTGCAATATTTCGGCCTCGGCTCGCTGCAGGAGCTGCCGCCGCTCGCCCGCGAGGACGAGGAAGAGGAGTAGTGGCCGAACGGCTGCAGAAGCTGATGGCCCGGGCGGGCTACGGCTCGCGGCGGGCCAACGAGGCGCTGATCCGCGCCGGCCGGGTGCGCGTCAACGACCGCGTGGCGCGGCTGGGGGATAGGGCCGACCCGGAAAAGGACACGGTAACGGTGGACGGGAAGCCGCTGAAGCTGCAGAAACCGGTCTACGTGATGCTGCACAAGCCGCGCGGCGTGCTCTCCTCGACCGAGGACGAGCTGGAGGAAGGGCGCCCGACGGTACGCGAGATGGTCCCGCTGCCGGGCCACCTCTACCCGGTCGGGCGGCTGGACAGGCAGAGCGAGGGGCTGATTCTGCTGACCAACGACGGGCAGCTCGCCCACCGGCTGACCCACCCCCGCTACGAGCACGAAAAGGTCTACGACGTGACGCTGGAAGGAGCGATTGGCGACGAGGCGCTGGCCCAGTGGCGGCAGGGGCTGCTGCTGGACGGCGAGCCGACCGCGCCGGCCCGCGTCGAGCTTCTGCAGCGGGACCCGAACAGCACGCGGCTGCGTATCACCCTGCGCGAGGGGCGCAAACGGCAGATCCGGCGTATCGCGGCGGCGTTCGGCCATCCGGTGCAGCGGCTGCTGCGCACGCACATCGGGCCGCTGGCGCTGGGCGACCTGCCGCCGGGCCAGTGGCGCCACCTGACGCCGGCCGAAGTCGAAGCGCTGCAGGAGCGCGTGCGCGCTGGCGCGCGGAAGGGCGCGACGGGCCGGCCCACGCGCCGGGGTCTGCGCCCGCCCCGGCCGAAACGCAGCGGCAGAAATTGAACGGAGGAAAGCCATGATGCAGCCCATAGCCACCTATTCCATCGTCGCCTACGACCCGCGCCGCCAGGAGTGGGGCGTCGCCACGCAGTCAAAGTTCTTCGGCGTCGGCGCGGTTGTGCCCTGGGCGCGGGCCGGCGCGGGAGCGGTCGCCACGCAGTCCTACGCCAACCTGCTCTACGGGCCGGAAGGGCTGGTGCTCATGGAACAGGGCGTGCCCGCAGACGAGGCGCTGCGCCGGCTGACGAACGCCGACGAGGGCCGGGCACAGCGGCAGGCCGGCTTCGTGGACCGCGCGGGGAAAGCGGCGGCCTACACCGGCGACGGCTGCCATCCCTGGGCCGGCCACATCGTCGGCGAGGGCTACGCCTGCCAGGGCAACATCCTCATCCCCGGCACGGTAGAGGCGATGGCGCAGCGCTTCGAGGAATTGCGGGCGGCCGGTCAGGGCGAGCTGGCCGACTGGCTTGTGGCGACGCTGGCGGCAGCCGAGGCGGCGGGCGGCGACAGACGGGGCCGGCAGTCAGCGGCGATCATCGTCGTGCGCGAGGGGGGAGGCTACGGCGGCAACAACGACCGCTACCTGGACATCCGCGTGGACGACCACCCCGACCCGGTGGGCGAGCTGCAGCGGCTGCTGAAGCTGCACCATCTCTACTTCGGCGAGACCGACCCCGATGCGTTGGTCCCCCTGGCGGACGTGGCGGCGGAGCTGCAGGCGTTGCTCCGGCGGGCCGGCGTCTACACGGGAGAGGTAACGGGCACGTTCGACGAGGCAACGCGCGCGGCGTTGTGGGACCTCGTCGGCACCGAAAACCTCGAAGAGCGCTGGGATGGCAGCGGCGATAAGATAGACCGGCTGGCGCTCGACTATCTCTTCGAGCATTACCCGGCGTAGGAATAGTATGCCCCTCTTCCGCGAGATTGACCTGAGCCAGCACCACGGCGGCCTGATTACGGGCATTGTCCCCGGCAGCGTCGCCGACGAGATCGGCCTGCAGCCCGGCGACGAGCTGCTGGCGATCAACGACAACCCGGTCGAAGACATCATCGACGTGCAGTACTACAGCGCCGAGGAGTGGCTGGAGCTGCTGGTGCGGCGCGGCGACGAGCATTATCTGTTCGAGGCCGCGCGCGCCTACGAGCAGCCGCTGGGCATCGAGTTCAGCCACCCGACCTTCGACACGGACATTCGCCGCTGCAACAACCTGTGCGAGTTCTGCTTCGTCCTGCAGATGGCCCCACGCATGCGGCGCACCCTCTATATCAAGGACGACGACTACCGCTACTCCTTCCTCTTCGGCCACTTCGTCACCCTGACGAACATGGACGAGCACGACTGGTGGCGTATCGAGACGATGGGGCTGTCGCCGCTCTACATCTCCGTCCACGTCACCGATACGGCGATGCGCCGCCGCTTCCTGCGCAACGACGACGCGCCGGACATCATGGCGCAGCTCCGCTGGCTGGCCGAGCGCGACGTGGAGATGCACACCCAGCTCGTCGTCGTTCCGGAGTTCAACGACGGGCCGTGGCTGGAGCGCTCCATCGAGGAGCTGGCGGCGCTCTGGCCCCACGTCCAGTCGATCAGCGTCGTGCCCGTGGGCCTGACGCGCCATCACAAGTACGGCATGAGGCCGCACAGGCGCGAGGAAGCCACAGCGACGCTGGCCTACGTGGAGGCGCTGCAGCCGCTCTACCAGGGGAAGTTCGGCGTGCGCTTCGTCTACCCGACCGACGAGTGGTACCTCGTCGCCGGGCGGGAGGTCCCGCCGCTGGAAGCCTACGACGGGCAGCAGCTCCACGAAAACGGGCTGGGCATGGTCCGCCGCTTCCTCGACGAGTGGGCGCAGGTGCAGGACGAGATAGGGGCGTGGCTGGCGCAAAACGGCCGGCTGCCCGACGATGCGCCCGCGCTCACCCTGGCGACGGGCACGCTCTTTGCGCCGGTCCTCCAGGAGAAGGCGGCCGAGTTCCGGGCGCTGACAGGGGCGCAGGTGCAGGTCGTACCGGTCGTCAACCGGCGGCTGGGCGACTCGATCACCGTGGCCGGGCTGCTGATGGCCGAAGACATCATCGCCGCGCTGCAGGAGCAGGGCACCGGGGACGTGGTGCTGCTGCCTCGCGTGACCTTCGACCACCCGGAGCGCATCAGCCTGGACGACCGGACGCCCGCGCAGGTGGCCGAAGCCTTGGGCGTGCCCCTCGTGCTCGCCGACACGATGGGCGACGTGTGGGACGCGCTGCTGGGCGAATCGAGCGTGGTCTATCGCTAAGCCGAAGATGAGGCAACCCAACGGGCAACACGAGACGAGAGTCACGAAGAGTGGGTGGTAGGATGCTGCAGGACTACGTCACCCAACAGGTAGCGCCTCTCCTGACGCCGGGTGGAGACGTCTCCCTCGTCGTGGGCATCATTCACGGGGCCGAGCAGCAGGTTTTGGCCTAGGGTGCGCCTCTGCCTCAGGCCGCCGAGGGGCAGGCGGATCGGGCGATTTTTGAGATAGGCTCGCTGACGAAGACGTTTACCTCGCTGCTGCTCGCCGTGATGGTCTCCAGGGGCCGCGTTGCCCTGGAACAGCCGGTAGCCGAGCTGGCCCCCGCGCTCGCCTTCCTGCCAGAGGCGATTACGCTGCAACGGCTCGCCACACACTGTTCGGGTCTGCCCAGGCTGCCGGGGAACATCATGCGCTCTGTGCTGCGGGAGCCGGCCAACCCCACGCGGCCAATGGAAAGCCCATCGCGCCGTTCGCGATGGGCTCGCTGGCGGGAGCCGGCGCCCTCCACGCCTCCACGAGCGACCTGCTGGCGTTCATGGCCGCTCACCTCCGGCCCGAAACGTCAGTGCTGCGTGAAGCGATTGAGCTGGCCCTCGAGGTGCGGGCTACTGAAATGGCCACGCCTTCCACCTATGAACGTCTTGTCGTCCGGTTCGCCGGCCTCTTCCGGAAGCCGCCGCCGGAGCTTGCTCAGCCCGCCGGGATCGGTCTGGGCTGGATTGCGATGACCCCGGCCGCAACGGCGACGCCCTTCTGGTTTCATAACGGCGCCACCACCGGCTCGCGTTCGTTTGCCGCCTTTGCGCCTTCGGCCGGCGTAGGCGTCGTGGCCCTGATAAACCAGGGCGTGAGCGAATGGGACCTTTTCCGCTCGCGCCCCTCCCTCGACGAAGCCGGCTTCGCCATCCTGGCCGAGCTGTGCAGGGAGGCCAGCACGTAGGCGCGAAGCTCTCTCAGGAGCGCAAAGCCGCTACTCCGCTTCACCAGACGTTGACATACACTGGGGATGGGCTATAATTGCTAGGTTGAGGGGCAGACGCTTCCGATTGCTTAACAACGGTTGTCTCTACAGCTAGTATGCCAGTGGATGGAGGGTTAGATACAACGGCCTGACGATCTGCGCAAAGCGAACACGAAGGTGACCGCCGCGCGCGGTCGTGCCCGGCCCTCAGCGGGCGGTACATTGTTCCTTGCTCGGCTGCATCCGCTGCGGTGCGTTGCCGAGTTTTTTATTTTGTCTGACGTGAGCTGAGTTAAAAATGGATCAGGAAAATCAGGTAAGCGAGGATGCTGATTTTTTGCAGGAGATGGAAAATCTCCTCAGTCAGCACGATTATGAACAACCGCGCGTCGGAGACATCCGGCAGGCGGTCATCGTCTCGATAGGGCCGCAGGGCATTATCGTCGATCTCGGGTTGAAGCGTGATGGCTTCATCCAGATTTCCGACCTGGAAAAGCTGGACCCCGTGGAGCGGGCGGCGCTCGCCGTGAACGACGAGGTTCCCGTGTACGTCGTCAACGTCGATAACGCCGAAAGCCTGGAGGTTTCGCTCAGCCTGGCGCGGCTCAACGAGGATTGGGTCCGCGCCCAGGAGCTGCTGGACAGCGGCGAGGTCTTCGAGACCGAGATTACAGGGCACAACCGGGGCGGCGCGCTGGTGCCGTTCGGCCGTCTGCGCGGCTTTATCCC
>JAAYYY010000067.1 GCA_012515125.1 Chloroflexota bacterium | reverse complement strand
GCCGGACTTTGCCCGCGTGGTATAGCTGGACGGCCGTCTCCACGCGGTCGCGCAGCATCGGGCTGAGCCGGCCGTTGGCGTAGACGGCGGCGCCAAAGACGATGGCGACCGGTTTCTCCGGCGCTTCGGCGGCGGTGACGATGGCGTGGCGGTAGCGAAACTGCAGCCACTCGCGCCAGAGAAAGGGGAACGCAGCCGCCAGCGCCAGGGCCAAAAGCAAAACGAGGCAGCCACGGCGGGCGCGGCGCGCCCAGGCGCCCCGGCGCGACACCGAGGCTCCCGGCAGGGTATCGTGGGCGGGTACGGCCAGCGGCTGCCGTGGCGTCTGGAATGGCGGTACAGGTATGCCGGGCAGCGTGTCGTGGTCAGGCGAGTTCATCGGCTGCCGATTATAGTCAACCGGCGCTGAGCGCACAGCGGGCAATCATGGGGCCTTAACAAAAAAGCCGGAGCGCCCAGGCGGACGCTCCGGCCGGTCACCGCTGCGGCAAAGGAAGTATCAGCCGGTGACCTGGAGCCGGCGCTCCTGCTCGCGCTCGATGGTGCGTAGCAGGGTCACGCGGTTCTCGTGCTGGGCCTCGTATCCGGCCAGGTAGTCGAGATGAGCGTCTTCGAGATTGGGCAGCAGCGGCTCAATCTCGTCGATGGTCAGCTGGTCGTAGCCGGGAATGGGCATGCGGTTGATCCGCGCATCCAGCTCGCGCAGGATGGTGACGCGCTTGCCATGGGCCAGCTCATAGTCGCGCAGGGCGACGAGCTGCGGGATGGTCAGGCTGTCCAGGCGGGCCGTCACTTCGCGGACGTTGAGCTGATCGTAATCGGGCAGGGGCAGCTTCAGCGCCTCTTCCTGCTCCATGAGCAGAACCTGATCGACCTTCTGCAGCAGCACGTCTACCTGGCGGCGCAGGGCGTCTACCTTGGCGTTCAGGGCGGCGACTTCCTCGCGGGTGGCGAGGTTGATGACCTCCTCGACCTGCTCTTCGACCTCTTCCTGGACCTCTTCGGCCTGGCGGCGGATCTTCTGCACCGTCTCTTTGACCAGCTCGCGGGCGTCCGCCTCGACGGTCTTGCCGCGCTCTCCGGCCCGGTCGAAGAGGTTGCGGCTATTCTTCAACAGCTCCTGGGCTTCGTCGTAGGCCACGCCCCAGAATCCGGCGTAGGCGAGTACGGCGTTGCGGGGCACGGTGGTGAGCTGGCGCAGCTTGCCGCGCAGCCCATTGGGCTCTTCGTTCTCGACGTTGATCTCAATCGTTACTTCCATCAAATACCTCCAAACCTGTGCGGTGTAAACGGCAAATCTGTCTCAAGAATGCGAGGGCGCTACCAGGGCGTCCCTCACAGACGGCGCTGAATGACGCAGCGCGTCAGATTGATCGTAACACAGCGCGTTATGGCTGTCAAGGGGACCCCCGTCGGGTGGTCGCGCATGCGGCCAAAGGTGGCCGCGCTCCGCTTGCATTAGTAAATGGGGCTTGACAAATTGTAAAGCTAACTTTACAATTTTCCTCATCCAGAACAGTTTTCACCTTTAACGAGGTAGCCGATGAATCTATCGACACGTCTGCCCCAACGCAGCGAGTTCGTCTTCGCCGTTCTGTTTGCCCTCACCTGTATCGTCGCTCGCTTTCTGCTGGAACAGGCGCTGGCCGCGCGGCTGGCGGTCGCCGTGGCGCTGCTGCCGGTGCCGGTCTTCGCCCTGTGGCTGCTGGCCCTCAACCGCGGCCTGCGGCAGCTGGACGAGCTGCAGCGGCGTATCCAGCTGGAGGCGGTCGCGATCGCCTTTCTACTGACCCTGCTCGTGCTGATGACGCTGGGTTTGCTGGAGCTCGCCGTGGCCTTCTCCCCCGCCGACTGGAGCTACCGGCACGTCTGGGCGCTGCTGCCGCTCTTTTACTTTGTGGGCCTGGCCGCCGCCCGCCGGCGCTACCTGTAAAGGCGATGAAGAATCGGCTCCGCGTGCTCCGCGCCGAACGCCACTGGTCGCAGGAACAGCTGGCCAACGCCCTCGGCGTCTCTCGCCAGACAATCCACGCCATCGAAGCGGAGAAGTACGACCCGAGTCTGCCGCTGGCCTTCAAGATTGCGCGGCTGTTCGGGCGGCCGCTGGAGGAGATCTTTTTTCCATCTGTGGAGGAGGCGTGAGGATGCGGCCAGGATGCTGCCTACCATTCTGGAAGGCGCGCTCCGTGCCCTCCGTTGACAGATAGGGCGCAGGGATTACAATTGATACGAAGTATCGATTGGAGCTGACGGATGGTAATGAAAGAAGCGATTGGACCGGCGAGGCGCATGGACGTACTTCACGACACGACGGCCCCCCTGCTGGACGTGGAAGGGCTGACGGTGGCTTACGTGCCGGCGGCCGGCAGCACGCCCCAGGCGCGCCG
>JAAYYY010000540.1 GCA_012515125.1 Chloroflexota bacterium | reverse complement strand
GGTTCAATTATACCTGAACTGGTCCAAGAAAAAGCCCCTCGTAACGAGGGGCTTATGAACTCGAAACGAACGAGGGCCGGCGTCAGTTGAGATACTGGCGCAGATGGCCCGCGAAATTGGGATGGCGCAGCTTGCGCAGCGCTTCCTTTTCCAGCTGGCGGATGCGCTCGCGGGATAGCCCGAACATCTCGCCAACTTCCTTCAACGTGCGCGACTCGCCATCCTGCAAGCCATAGCGAAGCCGCAAGATGCGGGCCTCGCGCGGCGTTAGCTGATCGAGGATCTCACTGATCTCTTCAGTCAGCATCGTCTGCGCGACCATCTCGGCCGGAGGAGGCGCCTCAGAGTCCTCGATGAAGTCACCCAACTCGGCGTCCGACTCGTCGCCAACGGGCCGTTCCAGATGCACCGGCTGGCGGCTGGTGCGTAGCATCCAGCGCACGCGGTCGGCCGGCAAATCCATCTCGGCGGCAATCTCTTCCGCGGTCGGCTGGCGCCCGTACTGCTGTTCCAGCTCCTGGGCCACCTGATACAGCTTGCTGATCCGCCCGCCCAGATGAGCGGGAATACGGATCGTGCGCCCGTGGTTGGCCAGCGCGCGGGTGACGGCCTGGCGGATCCACCACGTCGCATAGGTGCTGAAGCGGTTTCCGCGCCGGTAATCGTACTTCTCAACGGCCTTCATCAAGCCGACGTTTCCTTCCTGGATGAGGTCAAGGAACTGCAGGCCGCGGCCGCGGTATTTCTTGGCAATGCTGACCACGAGACGAGTATTGGCCCGGATCAGATGGGCGCGCGCTGCGTCGCCGCGCTCTTTCACCATCCACAGCTCATCATGCTCGTCCCAGCTCAGCTCTTCGCCGCCTTCCAGCCGCTCCGCAGCTTCCCGGCCGGCTTCGATCTCTTTGGCCAGCTGGACTTCTTCTTCTGCTGTTAGCAGCTCCTGCTGGCCCATCTCCCGAAAATAGAGCCCAACCGAATCGTCAATGGGCACGTTGCTCAGGTCAAAGAGCGGCGCCTGATGCGGCTCGTCTTCGTCGTCAAAAAACGCGTCCTCGTCTTCGTCTACCTCATCCTTTAGCTGTTCGACGTCGTCTTCGCTCTCGTAAATGGTAATGCCCGCCGCCTGCGCCTCTTCCATTACGGCATCCAGCAGCGCGACATTGTTCTCTACTTCAGGCAGCGCCTCCAAAATCTGGTCATACGTCAGGTAACCACGATCCGCGGCGTCGTTGAGAAGCGTGTGCACGACGTCCATTCCATTAAAGGATTCCAACTCACTCATAAATTTCCGTCCTCTTCCTCCGCAGGCTCGGATTTGCGCCCCGCAGAGACCCAAAGATGTGGCTGCAACTTCTGCCGGACACAAAAGTGCAGTCTAGCATAATTAAAGGTCGTAAGTCAACGACCATCCATTGCCCGCCAATTAGTCGCATTATAGTAACGGAATGGTGTAAATACTGGGTTAGAGGGGCATTATCAGGAGATTGGCATTATTGAAGGAAGCAGTGCGTCAATTCCCGGCAAGGGCGTCTTGAGCAGCGCCTGCGCGCGGCTGATATCCAGCGTCGTATCCAGAGGCCAGCGGTCGCCGTCGCTGGGGCCGAGGGTAACGTGCTTGCCAGGCTCCACCCCCCACCAGCGCAGCAGCCGCAGGGTGTAGTCGGCCCGGCTCACCCGCTGTGCCCCGGCGACGTGCAGGATGCCGGTGTAAGTATGCTCTGCAAGCTCCAGAAGCGCTGCCGCCAGCGCGGTTACCAGAATCGGATTGCGGAACTGGTCGGTGAAGAGCGTGACCGGTTCGCCACGGCGGATCGCCTGGACGACCCACTCTGTGCCCCGGTCCATCTTCTCCAGCCCATAGAGCAGCGACGTGCGCACGATGACGTGTTGGGCATAGCCGGCGACGATTCCCTCCGCAGCAGCCTTTGCCCTTCCGTAGGCATGTAAAGGCTGCGGCCTGTCTTCTTCGCGGTAGGGAGCATGGCGCCCGTCAAAGATGACGTCGGTGGAGATGTGGATCAGGCGCGCCGCGTGCCGGCTCGCCGCCTCTGTAACGTGCTCGGCGCCCTGGCGGATCACGGCGTCCATTGTCTCGGCCGGCCGGTTGGAGCCGGCAGTATGGACGATCACGTCCGGGCGAAAGGCGTCGATCAGCCTGCGAACAGCTTCGCCGTTGCGCACGTCCAGGCGGCGGCCTTCTGGCCCACGAAGGGGATCGTTGTTGTAATAGGTATAGCAGAGCGCTCGCTCAACGCCGGGATGGCGCCGGGCCTGCGCCACCAGGTGCTGGCCCAGATAGCTGCTGCCGCCCGTAATGAGCAGACGGCTCACTGGCCGTTCTGCTTCTCGACGCGCGAGATGGCGTCGGCGGCTGCCGCCTGGGCCGCGGCCTGCTTGCTGCGTCCCTGCCCCTCGCCCCACACCTCGTCCTCGAGCCGCACCTGAACGGTGAAGGTCTTGGCGTGATCCGGCCCCTCTTCGCCAACCACCCGGTAGTTCGGCGTAATGTTCCGCTCGCCCTGAGCCCAGACCTGGAACTCGCTCTTGGCGTCTTTGTGCAGCGATTTCTCCAGGATCTCCTGGAGAGCCGGCTCCATCAGCCGGGCCATCAGCTCTGTTACGGCGTCCAGCCCCTGGTCGAGATAGACGGCGCCGATGACCGCTTCAAAGGCGGCGCAGAGCGTGGGCGTCCGGTCGCGCCCGCCGCTGCCAGCCTCGCCGTAACCCAGGCGCAGGCTGCGTCCCAGATCAAGCTGCCGGGCGAAGCCGGCGAGGGTCCGCGTCCGTACCAGAGCGGCGCGCAACGCCGTCAGCTCGCCTTCGTCCATCTCCGGGAAGCGTTCGTAGAGGTAAGCGCCGACGACGAAGTCCAGCACAGCGTCGCCGAGGAACTCCAGCCGTTCGTTATCCTCCAGCCCTGCTTCCTGGCTCTCGTTCAGATACGAACGATGAGTGAGGGCGCGCTGCAGAAGGTCGTAATCGGTTATGTCTACCTGGAGACGCTCTTCCAGCGCGCGCAGCTCGTCTTCCATGCTCTTTCTGGCTCCAGTAATCTCTACTCCGCGAATTCTTTAAGCACCAGGACCGCATTGTGCCCGCCAAAGCCGAAGGCATTGTTGAGGGCGACGCGCACCGGCGCCGGCCGTGCCTCGTTGGGCACATAATCCAGGTCACAATCGGGATCGGGTACGGCGTAGTTGATAGTCGGCGGCAGAACACCGTCACGGATGGCGAGCAGGCAAAAAACGCTTTCAATAGCGCCGGTCGCCCCCATGATATGGCCGGTCATGGACTTGGTCGAGCTGATAGCCACGCGGTAAGCCGTCTCGCCGAGTGCCGCCTTGATGGCCTGCGTTTCGTACTTGTCGTTCAGCTCCGTCGCCGTGCCATGCGCGCTGATGTAATCAACCTGCTCCGGGTTGAGGCCGGCGTCTCGCAGGGCCAGCGTGATGGCGCGGGCGGCGCCCGCGCCCCCCTCAGCCGGGGCAGTGATGTGATGCGCATCGGTTGTCTGTCCGTAGCCGGCGATCTCGCCCAGAATCGTCGCGCCGCGCGCACGGGCATGTTCCAGACTTTCCATGACGAGAAGCGCAGCGCCTTCGCCCACGACCAGTCCATCGCGCTCGCGGTCGAAGGGACGCGGCGTCCGCGACTCCAGGCTGCTGGTCGCACGGGCCTGCTCGAAGCCGCCCAGGGCCACATCGGTCAGGATGGATTCTGTTCCACCCGCCAGTACCGCATCCAGCTCGCCACGGCGAATGGCGCGGAAGGCATGACCGATGGCATCGCAACCGGCGGCACAGGCCGTGGTGATCGTCGTGCTGGGCCCCTGGATGCCGAAGTCAATCGCCAGCATGCCGGCGGCGCCGTTGGGCATGATCATGGTGATCGCAAATGGGCTCAGCCTGTCCAGCCCCCGCGCGACTCGCAGCTGCTCCTGGTCTACCAGCGTGCGAATGCCGCCGACGCCGGTGCCGATGGAAATGCCAATACGCTCGCGATTGGCGTCCGTAATCTCCAGCTCTGCCTGAGCCATCGCCTCACGCGCGGCGACTGTGGCGAGCTGCTGGTTGCGGTCGCGGCGCCGCGCATCGCGCCGGCCAAGGTGCTTTTCGGGATCAAAATCCTTGACCTCGCACAACCCGCCAGCCGTATGATCGCCCTTGTCGAGGAGGGTAAAGGGACCAAAGCCAGAACGCCCGGCCAGAATGGCTGCCCACGTATCGGCGACGTTGTGGCCCAGCGGCGTTATCATGCCCACGCCCGTTACGACGACCCTGTGCTGGTGATTCTGCATATCGTTTCTCCGCTACGTCCTATTTTTCGCCGCGTCCGCTCGCGCTACTCCAGGCCAGGGCAACGACGATAATGAAGGCAATTAACAGCACGGCGGCAATGCCGACGAGCCAGACCCACCAGGGCAGCCCGTCATTCTGCTGCGCCTGCGCGCCCACAAGCAACAGACTCAGGACGAAGATGGCCATCCAGTTACGTAACATGCGGAACATTGTCATTCTCCTCAAGCTTGGCCTGCGTGCGGGCTGCTAGTAAAGAGTAAACCCTTTCAGCCTCAACTCGTTACTCTCCACGATCCTGCGGACCGGCAAGGTCGTCCGGCGTCGGCGTGTAGCCGCCTTCTACCCACAGGCTGTGATCGCTGCCCACTTCTTTCTTCCAGACGGGCACTATCTCCTTCAGCCGGTCGATGCCATAACGGGCGGCCTCGAAGGCGCCCTGGTCGCGGTGGGCTGCGGCGCAGGCCACAAAGGTAGTTGCCTCGCCAATTTCCAGCCGGCCAATACGCTGCACAACGGCAATGCCACGCACGTCGGGCCAGCGTTCCCAGATCTCGCGGGCGATCTGTGCCATCTTCTCCTCGGCCATGCCCTCATAGGCCTCGTACTCGAGGTAGCGGGTCTCCTCGGGCAGCCCGGAGCGCTGGGTCTCGCCGCGCACCGCACCCTGGAAGAAGACGACGGCGCCAATCTCCGGTGTGACGAGCCGGCTGGTCACCGCCGCAACGTCCAGCGGCTCGGTTGTCAGGGCAAAGTAAGTGGGATAGGGAAAGCCCGCGCCGCCGCTCACCGGCGGGAAGAGGGCTACTTCGTCGCCATCGGCCAGCGGGTCGCCGGGAAAGGCAAACTCACGGTTGACGGCAACCAGCACACTTTCCAGCGCCGGGGCCAGCGCCGGGTATTCGGCGCCCAGCAACTCCAGGAGGTGCGCGACGTGGGCTGGCTCCTCCAGCGACACGCGCACACGCGCCCGGCCCGCTCGCTCCTTCAGGGTCGCGAAAAGACGGACTTCCAGCTCGATCATGACTCTCCGTCGGCCACGTAAACGCCGCTGCGGCCCCCTTCCTTGCGCACCAGACGCACGTCGCCGATACGCATGCCGCGATCCACAGCCTTGGCCATATCGTAAATGGTCAGCGCGGCGACTGTGACGGCGGTCAGGGCTTCCATCTCCACACCGGTCTTGCCACTCACACGTACTGTCGCTTCGATAGCCACCCGCTGTTCGGCAGGCTCCGGCGTGCAGACCACCTCCACCTTGTTCAGCAACAGGGGATGGCAAAGGGGGATTAGCTCGCTGGTGCGTTTGGCAGCCATGACGCCCGCCAGCTCGGCCACGGTGAGCACATCCCCTTTCTTGACATTTCCCTCTATAATCAGCTGAAGGGTCTCTGGCTGCATGTAGACGGCGCCGCGCGCCACCGCCAGCCGCTCGGTGATGGCTTTGTCGCCGACGTCAACCATACGGGCGCGCCCGCTTTCGTCCAGATGGGTCAGTTCTTCTGACATAGTCCGCTAATTATAGGGGCTCATGCAGTGGGGACAAACAGTAGAAACGTTAGAGATTGAAGTTATGGCTTACGACGCACTCTATCTTTCGCCGCACTTTGACGATGCTGTGCTCTCCTGTGGAGGCCAGATCTACGAGCAGACGGCGCGCCGCGAGCGCGTCCTGATCGTCACCATCGCCGCAGGAGAACCGGAAACAGAGGTGCGCTCCTTTTTTGCCGAGTACCAGCACCACGTCTGGGGCCTCAGCGCCGCAGAAGTAGTAGCAACCCGGCGCGCCGAAGACGCCCGCGCGGTCGCACGTGTGGGCGCCGAGCTGATGACCTGGTCGCTGCCCGATGCCATCTACCGGCTGGATCCGGAGACCGGCGAGCCGCTGTACACCTCCAACGAGACGCTCTTTGGCCCGCTTTCCCCCGCGGAGGCGCCACTGGTTGCCGCCCTTGCCGGTCAAATGAGAGCGCTTCCGCCGGCGAGCCGTGTGTTCGCGCCGCTTGGCGTCGGCAACCACGTGGACCACCAGCTGGTGCGCGCCGCAGCCGAGCAGGCTTTCGCCAGTCTCCTTTATTACGAGGACTATCCCTACATTCAGTGGCAGCCGGCGTCGCTGGCGACCCTGCTCCAGCCGCCAGAAGCGTGGGAGCCAATCGTGTGTCCGCTCTCCGAAGCGGCTATCGAGGCGCGTATTGGGGCCATCGCCGCCTACCAATCGCAGCTCGGCATGCTCTTTAACGGGGAAGAGGCGATGGGCCGCCTGGTGCGCGAGCAGATCGCGGCGACGGGCGGCGAGCGCTACTGGTACTGTCGCTTCACTTGATTACACAGGGGTGCTGCTCCTATAATGACAGTAGTGCGTTGAGGACAGGGTATTTATGGGCGACCTGACAACTAGGCAGTTATCGGACCGGCGGGGCCGGCGGCGGGAGAGTAAGGACGGGCAGCTACAACCGGGCGATATGCTGCAGGATCGTTATCGCATTGTGGGGATCCTTGGAATCGGCGGCTTCAGCTCTGTGTATCAGGCTCGCGATATGCGCTTTCCCAACGTCACGAAGCTATGCGCTGTCAAAGAGATGGTCAACGTCGCGCCCGATCCGCAGATCCGGGCCGTCGCCGCGCGGGCCTTTGAGCGCGAGGCCAGCATTCTGGCAACGCTGGATCATCCCGCCGTCGTCGGCGTGTACGATTATTTTAACGAAACGGACCGCAGCTATCTGGTGCTGGAGTTCATTCGCGGCAAAGACCTGGAATCACTGCTCAGCGAACAGCAGGAGTTTTTCCCGCAAGATAAAGTCGTCGATTGGGCGCTGCAGATCTGTGACGTGCTCGCCTATCTGCACGGGCAGAAGCCGGATCCGATCATCTTCCGCGACATGAAGCCCTCCAACGTCATGCTCGATCCCCATGGGCGCATCCGGCTGATCGACTTCGGCATTGCCAAGGTTTTCCAGTCCACGGAGAAGAACACGACGATCGGCACGGAAGGGTATGCTCCGCCGGAGCAGTATCGCGGCGAGGCGAGCCCGGCCGGAGATGTCTATGGCCTTGGCGCGACGCTGCATCACCTCCTGACGCGTCAGGATCCGCGGCTGGAACCGCCGTTTTCGTTCCACGAGCGGCCCGTACGTGCGGCCAATCCCAACGTTTCGGCGGCCCTGGAGAAGATCGTGATGCGTTGCGTGGCCTACAATGCGGCCGATCGTTATCCCACAGCCGCCAGCCTGCGCGAAGCACTCGACGCCATCTCCCGCGCCGGTGGCACGGATGAGGATGCTGCGACCACACGTCGCCTGTTCGCGATTGATGGCGGCAGGGCCCCGGAGGGCGCCGCTGATGAGGTAACAACCGGCCCGATCAACGGCGAAGGTATTGTCACGCCGCTCTGGGTATTTAAGGCCGAAGACGAGATCCGCTCCACGCCCTTTGTCGATCAGGGTGTGGTTTACGTCGGCGTCTACGACAACAACCTCTATGCCCTGGAAGCCAAGACGGGCAAATTCCAATGGAAACATCCCGCCTCTGGAGGCATTGGTTCTTCACCCTATGTCTATAGTGGCGCGGTCTTCATGGGCTCCGCAGACAGGCACCTCTACGCCATCAGCACGATGAACGGGCGTGAACTCTGGCGGATGCGCACAGGCGGCCCCATCTATTCTTCGCCGCGCGCCCGCTTTGATCACGTCTTCTTCGGCTCCGACGACGGCCATCTCTACGCCGTAAACACAGCGTCGGGGCGGATGGCGTGGAAGTGCAATGCGTTTGATCCCGTCCGCTCGTCGCCGCACATCACGGGCGACTTCGTCTATTTTGGCACCGAAGGCGGCTATGTCTTCTGCCTCGATCTCGCCGGGACCACAAAGTGGCAGTTCCAGGCGCGACGCGCCGTGACCTCGACGCCCACAGTAGCCGCCGATATGGTCTTCTTTGGCTCCGTAGATAGCACCGTCTACGCGCTGGATGCGAACTCCGGATGGGCGATCTGGCGCTTCCGCGCCAACCGGCCGATTATCTCCTCGCCCACGGTGGTGGACGACGTACTCTATATCGGCTCCGCCGACGGCCATCTCTACGCCATCGACATCAACTCCGGCCGGAAGATCTGGAGTTATGAGACCGCAGGGCAGATTGCATCTTCCCCTCTGGTCCACGACAACGCCGTCCTTTTCGGCTCGACGGATGGCTACATTTACCGCCTTTCCACAAGCGGACGCCTGCAATGGCGATTTAAGACACGAGGAATGGTCATTTCTTCGCCCGTTGTCGAGGACAATATCCTCTACATCGGTTCGACGGATCACCATTTATACGCCTTACCATTGTAATTGCCGGACTAGTCCCGGTGACATGCCCTGCCTCGATGGAGCTGACAATCAGGCAGGGAGCCCGTGCCGAAGCAGTGGGCACGGGCTAGAGTTCAGCTCAAGGAAACGAGTAGATGATGTCTGTAGACATAAACCGGGGTGCGGTGGAGCCGCCAGACGAGCAGAAGGACCAACCGGCGGCCTACCCACCCGACAAAGGGCTGTCGAACGAAAATGTTGACCCGGCTGAGCTCTTGCTGGCCCAGACGACGCCTCTGGAACCGCTGCCGGAGCAGCCTGCCGGCCTGCCTATTGATCGGGTTGCCGCTGGGGCGGCCAGGGGCGAAAGTCGCAAGACCTATCTCCGCGCTGCACGCTGCAGCTCAGTGGGGCCCGTACGTCCACGTAATGAAGATGCCTGCCTCACCCTGGTGGCCCAGAGTGAAGGGAATGGACCAGTCCCCCATTTCGGCCTTTTTCTGGTAGCAGATGGCATGGGCGGGCACCATGATGGCCATATTGCCAGCCAGCTCGTCTCCCGTGTTTTTGCCGAACATATCATGCGCACGCTCTATCTGCCGTTGCTGCGCGCCGAAGAACCCATGTCGCGCCGCCCGGTGCAGGAAGTGATGGAGGAAGCGGTCCAGCTGGCTAACAAAGCGCTCTACAGGCCGGAACAGGACCAGGTAATGGGCACGACACTCACTGCAGCGCTCATCCTCGGCAGCCGGCTATTTGTGGCCCACGTTGGCGATAGCCGTGCCTACGTGCTGCACGGCGAGCAGCTCAGCACGGTAACGACCGATCATACGCTCGTCCAGGCGCTTCAGGAAGCGGGCGAGCTGACCGTCGAGGAAGCAGCCAGCCACCCGAGCCGCAGCCTGTTATACCGGGCGCTGGTCGGCGAAGAGGTGGAGCAGATCGATATCTTTTCGCGCTCGCTACCGGCCGAAGGGATGCTGATGCTCTGCAGCGATGGCCTCTGGGGTTCGGTTCCGGAGACCGAGCTTCAGGCGGTGCTTCGCGCTGCAGGCTCGCTGCAGGACAAAGCCGAGAAACTGGTGCAAATGGCGGTCGCGGCGGGGGGTCACGATAACATCACCGTCGTGCTGGTCGATTTTCAGGTATAGGTCGCAGCGCCGGCAGGGAAACACATGTCCAGCTTGCCCAATTATTACGAGATTCTTGGACTCCCGCGTGGCGCGACCACCGAGCAGATTCGCGATGCCGCGAAGACGCTGGGCGAGCGGTTTCCCGAGGAAGCACGCGACCCGGCTACGAATGTAGCCTTTCGCCAGCTGGTACAGGCCTACGAGATCCTATCTGACCCGAAAAAGCGCCGCCAGTACGACGAGCAGCTACGCGAACAGACCGGCGAGCTGATTAACGTTTCCGTCATCGGCTCGCGAGAAACAGTTGCCCGGCATGAGGAGGAACAGCTCCTCTACCTCCTCGTGACCATACACGCTCCCCTGGAATGGGTGGAGACCTCCTACCCTGTCAACGTCTGTCTGGTCATCGATCGCAGCACGTCGATGCGTGGCGCCCGGCTCGAACGCGTGCAGGCGGCTGCCCGGATGGTTATCAGCCGCCTGGCGCCCGGTGATGTTCTCTCTATCGTCACATTCAGCGATCGCGCCGACGTTATCGCGCCTGCCGAGGTCGAGCGGGATCCCCACCGGCTGATCAGCGCGGTCAACAGCATCGAGCCGTCAGGCGGCACCGAGATCTACCAGGGATTGCTGGCCGGCGTACGCGAGCTGGTGAAGCTGCCGACAGCGCGCTACACCAACCACCTCGTGTTACTCACCGATGGGCATACCTACGGGGACGAGGCCCATTGCCTGCGGTTGGCCGAGGAGGCGGTGGGACGCGGCATCGCCTTCAGCGCGTTCGGCATCGGCACGGACTGGAATGACAACTTTCTCGATCAGCTCGTGGCCCCTTCCGGCGGCTATTCGACCTACATCGAAAACCCGGCTGAGCTGAGCGACTATCTGCAAAAGCAGCTACAAGAGCTGGCTACCATCTACGCCAAGAGTGTACATCTGACGCTCAACCTTCCCTCATCGGTCACCTGCAAGGATCTCTTCAAGCTGGCCCCCTTTGCCCAGCCCCTGAGCTTTCAGGAACCGGAGGTGAATCTGGGCGCCGTGGAGAGCGCCCGCCCGCTCGCGGTTCTGCTGGAGTTGAGTATCCGTGCGGCCGACGCCGATTCGACAATCCGCATCCCCCTGCGCTTCCGGGCGACTATCCCTGCCCAACAGGTGCGAAACCGGCGTTTCGAGCGCGCGTACACCGTGCGGGTGATGCCCGGCGAAGTTCCCTTTTCGCCGCCATCACAGGTTATTTCGGCGGTCCAGATGCTCAACCTGTACCGGATGAATGAAAAGGCCTGGGAAGAAGCGCAACGGGGCGAAGCGCACGCGGCGACCAGCAGGATGGAGCGGCTGGCTACACGCCTCATCGAGGCAGGACACACCCGACTTGGCCAGGAAGTGATGGCCGAAACGCGGCGGCTGGCGCAGGTAGGAACCCTCTCCGCAGAGACACGAAAGCGGCTCAAGTATGAGACACGTTCGCTGCTGACCCGGACTATCTTCTGGGACGACGATGATTAGGTGCGGCGAATGCGGGAAGCTGGAGTCATCCGGGGCGCTCTTCTGCAGTGACTGTGGCGCCCTACTCCTGCCGGATCACACGGTCGGCCAGTCAGCCCCCCTGCCCTTTACGGACGCTGCCGATAGCGGCGCGACCCCCATCCTGGTGGGCCAGGAGCTAAACCCGCTGTCCGAGGTAAACCAGATCACCGTCGTCATCCCTGCCAGCGGGCGGCGCATCCGCCTGGCTCTGGACGACGAGATCCGCGTTGGGCGCAGCGATCCCAACAACCAGCACTTCCCAGAGCTGGATCTGACAGAAGATCGGGGCAGCACCCTCGGCGTTTCCCGCGTCCATGCACTCATCCGCCGTTCCCCCGAAGGGATTGTCCTCATCGACGAGGGAAGTGCGAACGGCACTTATCTCAACGGCTACCATCTGCCGCCGCAGCTTCCCTATCCTCTACACAGCGGCGACGAAGTACGCTTCGGCCAGCTTCTCGTCCATCTCTTCCTCGAATAGCCCGGTTGCGTGGCGCCGCGTGCCGAGTAAAATGGACGGAATAGATTGATCGATCTGGCATTCCGCCGTACGGCGATTGGTGGTCAGGTGGCCGTGTCGACGCCACGAGAAGGTGAGCCATGTCAGTTTCTGCTATTGTCCATATCTTTAACGAAGATCCAATCGTCTGCGAGCTGGATGAGCTGCCTTCGCCGGAGTCGCAGGCGGTGATCGTCCACCATCCTCGCCGCCGCGACGGTAAAGAGGTGGAGTTTCTGGACGAGGAAGTCGCGACGATCATTATACCCTGGCACCGGATCCTGTTTATCCAGGTGCTTCCTTCCACAGAACTCGAAGATGTCATCGGCTTCGTGCGCGAGGAAAGGTAAGGCAACATGGTCGAGAAGATTCCCTCTTCACTACAGCCATCCAGGTCGCGTCTCATCCTCGTCGTGGACGACGAGCCGCGCATGATTCGCTTTATTCGCATGAACCTGGAGCTGGAAGGCTATCAGGTCGTCGAGGCTAAGAACGGCCTGCAGGCACTGGAGCAGGTCCGCCAGCATCTGCCAGACCTGGTTATCATGGACGTCATGATGCCGGAGATGGATGGGTTTGAGACCCTCCGCATGCTGCGCGAGATTTCCACAGTGCCCGTCATCTTGCTGACGGTGAGATCCGAGGAGGAAGACCGGATTCGCGGGCTGGAGCTGGGGGCGGACGACTATATTACGAAGCCGTTCAGCCCGCGCGAGCTGAACAGCCGTGTGAACGCCGTGCTCCGCCGCGCCGAGTGGCCGGCGCCGCCGCCGCGCACCATATTGAAGATTGACGACCGGCTCTCTGTTGACTTCAACCGCCATCAGGTAATCGTCGATGGCGAGCGCATTGATCTGCGGCCCACGGAATACCGTCTGCTCAATCACCTCATCCAGAATGCCGGCTGGGTCGTGCCTCACGATACCCTTCTGGCAAAGGTCTGGGGCTACGAATACCGCGACGAGACCCATTACCTCCGGCTGTATATCAACTATCTGCGCAAGAAGATCGAAGAGGATCCTTCCAATCCGCGCTACATTCTGACCGAGCGCGGCGTGGGCTACCGCTTTATGGATTTCAAGAACCGGGCCGAGATCAACGCGCCTGCCGGACAGGCCGAGTAGCGGGCGGCGACCAGTATAAGAAGCGTGCTAAACCTGGGCTTAAGTTTGTTGATACGACCACATCGCTCTTGTAGAATCGATAAACGGCACACAATGTAGCGGCTGGCAACCGCATGGTAAGAGCGTACAGTGGTGCACTATATCGCCGAAGACGGCGTCGAGCTTTTTGAACTTATCCATACCTACCTACCCCCGGAGGACCGCCAGCTTGTCGTGCGGGCCTACGATTTTGCTCGCCAGCATCACGGAGACGAACGACGGATGTCTGGCGAGCTTTTTATTACCCACCCCCTGACTATCGCCTACTACCTGGCCGAGTACCAGCTCGACGCGCCGGCGCTGGCGGCTGCCCTGTTGCACGACGTCGCCGAGGATACCGTGGTCTCGGTGGAGGAGATTCGCGACCTTTTTGGCGCCGAAGTCGCCCTTCTCGTGGACGGGCTGACGAAATTCAAGGTGGTGACGACTGGGGCTGCACAGCAGCCGCTGGGGCCGGAAGCCGTGCGCGACGCGACCCTACGCAAGCTCTTCTGGACAATGACCGGCGACGTGCGCGTGGGCGTGATCAAGCTCTTTGACCGCCTGCATAACATGCGCACGATTGATGCCACCTCACTCGAGTCCCAGCGGCGGAAGGCGGAGGAAACGCTGGCGGTCTATGCTCCGCTGGCCAACCGGCTGGGTATGTGGCAGCTCAAAAATGAGCTGGAAGCGCGATCGCTGCGCATTCTGGACCTGCGGGCCTATGAGGCCATCGTCGCCCGGCAGGAGCAGCTCAAGCACCAGCACCAGCGCCTGTATGCGAGAATCAGCCCGGAAATAGCCGCGCGCCTGACTGCAGCCGGTATCCAGCCCGTAGACATCTTCCTCTCCCCCGAGAATGTCCATTCGATCTACCGCCAGTCCCTTCAGGAAGGCCGCCAGGGTAGCCATTTCTCGTTGGACGACACACCGCGACTGGTCGTCGTTTTGCGCGATGTGTCCGATTGTTACCTGGCGCTGGGCCATATCCACCAGCTCTGGCGTCCTGTGCCGGGCAAGTTCGACGACTACATCGCCAATCCACGCGACAATCTCTACCAGTCCCTCCACACCACAGTCGTGCACAGCAGCGGCAGGCGGGTCAAGATCCGCTTCCGCACAGTTACAATGAATATCCTCTCAGAGGTCGGCGTGCTGGCGCGCTGGCTCCGGATTGGCAGGCCGTTGTGGTCGGAGGAGCTGGCCCAGCGCGTGGATGCCCTGTTTGCCAACATCGAGCAAAGCATGGAGGTGGAACCGGCCGACCAGCATTCCGGCGTACAGGCAATGATGCAAGATGTCTTCCGCGACCAGATCATGGTCTATACGCCGGCTGGAGACGTCAAAGAGCTGCCGAAGGGGGCGACGCCGCTGGACTTTGCCTATGCCATCCACAGCGAGGTCGGGGCCCAGTGCCGGATCGCCCTGGTCAACGACGTGCCGACGCCTCTGAACGAGCCGCTCCGCGATGGGGACCATGTGCGCATTATCAAGAAAGGCCTTGCGCCCCAGCGCATCTGGCTGGACGAGGACCTGGGCTTTCTGACGACCAACACGGCGCGCGCCAAAGTGCGGCGCTGGTTCCGCCGCATGCCGGCAGCGGACGCCGTCGCCGAGGGCCAGCACCTCCTGGCCGACGAGCTGCGCATGCTCGGGCTCTGCGACCTGTCGCCCGGCCAGATGGCCGGCTGGCTGGACTTCAACTCGCCCACTGAGCTGTATCACGCTCTTGGACGGGCCGAGGTGCTGCCCACTACCCTGGCAACACGGGTATTGACCGAAACTTGGGAGCAGGGTCCGCACCGCAACGTGGGCACGGTGGTGGAGAGCGAGGATGGGGAGCGCTTCATCATTATCGACGCAAGCCAGCGCACCCTGCGCCTCTGCCGTAAATGTCGCCCCCGGCCGAACGACGAATTGATTGGCTTCAGCCGCAACAAACGCCAGGTGACCGTACACCGCCAGGGATGCACTGTCCTGCCGATGGACCCGCTGGCCGAACGCTCGCTAAAGCTGCGCTGGGGTACCGACGAGCAGTGCGAGGTGCGTGTGGTGACGGTACAGGTAGACGGCTTTGACCGTAGCGGCCTGCTCTACGAGATCGCCGAGCTGATGCGCAACGAACGGATCAACATGCCGGCCGTTCATGCCGACACATACGAAGGTACGGCGACGGTCAGGCTGGAAATGGAAGTCGCTTCGCCACGCCAGCTTGTGCGCGTGCTGCACCGCATCCGCGCCCTGGTCAACGTTTCTGACGTAACCTGTATGTCACCCCAGCAACCATCCCCACCTCCCGGACGCAACGGAGCGTTGTAACCTCTTCACAGGCAAAGCCCCTTTATCTTGGGCAGTTCGTCAGAAATTCTGCATTTTCCTTGACCCTCTGGTGAGCTTTCGATAATCTGCGTCCCCTGACTTAGCCTGATCCCAGGCCCATCGGGAAACCTCCCCCGCGTGGAGGTTCCTTACGGAGGACCATACGATGTTGAGTAAGCGCTTCTTTAAGAAGGGTAGCGAGTGCGAGGTGACCTTCCGGTATCGGCCGGAGGGCGCGACGGAAGTCGTCGTTCTGACCGAGGCGAATGGCTGGTCGCCGGTTCCCATGCAGCAGCTGAAGTCGGGTGAGTTCAAGGCGCGCGTCAAGCTGCCCGTGGACCAGCGAATTCAGTTCCGCTACCTGATCGACGGCAGTCGCTGGGAGAATGACGACGCTGCCGACGCCTACGTACCTAATGAGTACGGCGGCGAGAACAGCATCGTCGATACATCGGCCTGAGCCTTTTTGGCTTGTTCGGGCCCGGTCTGCTCCGCTGCCGGGCCTTTCTTCTTTCCCTCAATCTGGCTCTCTCCCCGGCGCTGTCCCCGCTGCGAGGGCGTTCATTGCCCGAGCGTTTTTCTGCTATACTTGCCGGTAAAGGCTGGTAAGTATGGCTCCAGAACTACCCTTGCGCGACAAGAGAGAGGGGCAGCAGCTCGTCTTCCTGCCGGAAGCCGATCCCGATCTGCTGGCCGAGGCAATGGTCTCACTGGCCAATGCCAGCGGCGGCCTCATCGTGCTTGGGGTGGATAGGGAAGGGCGCCTTGCCGACGAAATCTGGGAGGAAGAAGCCGAGAGCGCTCTGCGCGCGGCAGCGCGACGGACCCGCCCACCTGTGCTCAGCGAGTGGCAGCCGGTGACCACACGCCAGGGCACGCTGATTGGCATTCAGGTGCCCCGCAGCGGAGAGCTGCACAGCCTCGAGGACGGCCGGGTTCTCGTGCGCAGCGGCCGGGAAAACCGGCCCCTGGCGGGCCAGGAAATCCAGCAGCTGGCGACGAGCAAGAGCACAGGCGACTTTGAGACGACGATAGTGCCCGGCGCTACCCTCGACGATTTTGACCGCAGTATCATCGACGAATATCTGGCGAAGCGCGAGGCGCGCGGCTCGCCACGACTCGGCGCGCTGTCTGAGCTGCTCTTCGAAATTGGCGCGACGACACGCGCCGGGGAACCGACCGTCTCTGGTATCCTTCTTTTCGGAAGGAACCCGCAGGCCTTCCTGCCACAGAGCGGAATCGTCTTCGTCAAGTTTGCCAGCACCGAGCCGCGTTCGGAAGATGGGGGCGCGGGCTACGGGCGGCGCGACGAGCTGAGCGGGCCGCTTGCCCGTATGGTCGAACGGGCCTGGAACATTGTCTGGGAAGAGATGCGCGTTGGCGCCCGCGTC
This sequence comes from Chloroflexota bacterium, assembly GCA_012515125.1. Taxonomy (GTDB): domain Bacteria; phylum Chloroflexota; class Anaerolineae; order Promineifilales; family Promineifilaceae; genus JAAYYY01. The sequence goes on along the minus strand of JAAYYY010000540.1, from coordinate 116 downwards.
AACTCTCTGGAGCGGGAAGAGCTGACCGAGTATCCGCGCTTCCCCGTCCGTGAGGCGCTGATCAACGCTGTCGCCCACCGCGACTACCGGATTCAGGGGCGGCGCATCGAGATTCG
>JAAYYY010000539.1 GCA_012515125.1 Chloroflexota bacterium | reverse complement strand
GTCGGGGTCGAGCAGGCGGCTGCCCACGCCGATAAAGGCGACGGTGCGCCGGGCGGCGTCCTCCCAGGGCGTGCCCTGCAGGGCCTCGTACTGGGAATGAGTCTGGGCGAGCATCGCCGCGTTCAGCTCGCGCAGCAGGGGGATAAAGGCCTCGCGCTCGGCCGTGCGCAGCGCCTTGTCGAAGAGCAGGTGGTAGACGTGCAGGAGCGAGTCGCTGGTGACGAAGACGGGCACGTTGGCGTAGCGCGCCTTTTCGTAGACGGTGAAGAACTCCTTCTCCACGCCGGGACTGACGACGAGGCCATCTTCGGCCAGGCGCGCCCGCTGCGCCTCGGAAAGCACGAAGGGCACTACCACGTTGCCGAGGTCGGGGGCGATGGACTCGTGGACGATGGCCGGGACGAGATCGACCGCCGGCTCTTCAAAGACGGCAAAGCGCGGCTTCTCGCCGGGGGTGACGACAGGCACGTCCGTGGAGGGGACCGGCGTCGCTTCCGGTTCGGCCGGGGTCGCCTCGTCAGACGGCGCGGTGGGGATGATGATAGTAGGTGTCAGTGGGGGCGGCACGGTGGCCGTTGCCTCGCTGGCAGGTAGCGTCGCTGCCGGCACAGCGCTTTCACGGCAGGCCGCCAGCAGCAGCATAAACAGAGTCAGGAGGACGATCCAGGGCTGGTAACGTCGTGGCTTCATGGCTTGATCTCTCCTTGCCAGTTGTTCAGGTACGATGTTGGCTCCCAGGGCCGATAGGGGGGCCTACTTTCAGTCTACCTGCTGGCCCGCCCCGATACATCGGTCGTTCGCCGGAGAATGCGCTAGGCCAGAAGGCCGACGTTCGTGGCTCCATAAAAAAAGCGAGGTGGCCGGAGCGGCGGGAGCCGTCCAACCACCTCTGGGCGGGGAGCAATGACAGTATAGCACGCTCTGCAAATGAGGTCAAATATGCGGGCGATCTGGCGAAAATCGCCTGCGGCTACAGCTTTCGTACCGGGTCGCCCTCGCGTACGGTACCGCCCTGCACAACCCTCGCGTTGATGCCGCGCAGGTTGAGCTTCCGGCCCTCGGGCGAGTTGACAAAAAGGACGGCGTCGCGACCGAAGCGGGCCATGAATTTGTCGCAGCCGGTATGCGGCTCGGCGCTCGCTTCCAGGATGGCCTCGCCCACGGCGAGACGCGTGCCCGGCGGCAGATTCTCCGCGCTGAGATCGAAATCCACGTATAGCTGATCGCCGGCCAGCGCCCAGCGCTCTTTCTCCTGCGCCACCAGGGCAATCAGCCGGGCATTGATCAGGGTGACCTGGTATTCGGGGTGCTCCGGGTCGCGGCTATACCAGTAATCGCCGACGAGGCCCTGGACGGGGTCCAACCGGCCTTCGGCAAGCAGCTCCCGCTCGTCGAGAGCCGGCCGGCGGACGATCAGCGCCACCGTGCCGTTGTCGCGCGGCGCCTGGCGGATGTTGTCCAGCCCGGCCTGCAGCTCCTCTGTCGTCAGAAACCTCGTCGCGGCTGTTTCCATTTTGCACCTCAGATTCCTTTTCCGGGCGTGGATGATAGAGCAATCCGCGCCGGAAAGCGAGAACGCGAATAAGACGCTCGCCCCCAGCGCTCAACGCACGGCGATTGCGGTCAGCGGCGCTTCTCCCAGCCGCTCGCCCGTGGCCGGATCGTACAGGCCGGCGACCAGATCGTATTTCCCCGCCGGCAGGTCGGCGGGCAGGATGATGGCGTGCCGGTCGAGCACGTACTCGCCGGGCAGCCAGCCGGTCGTCGGGCGCGTCCATTCGGCTGGCACCGCGTCCGATTGGGCGCGCACCGCGCCGCTGCCATCGCGCAGGTGAAGGAAGACGCGGTAGCTGGTCTCCGTCGCCGACGCCGCCTGCCAGGAGAGTGTCACCGTAATCGTCTCGCCGGGCGCGGCCGCTTCTGGCGCAACGGTGAAGCCGGCGAGGCGGGCCATGCCCACGGCCACATCGCTGCTCTCCGCGACAGCCGGCGGCGCGAACGTGCGCTCCGGCGCGTCCACATCGACGGTCCCCAGGCTGGTTCCGTCCAGAAGGAGCGTGTAGGCGCCAGAGCCGATCTCCGGCGGGATGCGCCAGCGCAGCATCTGGCGCACGAGCGTTTGCGGCGCCCACTGCTCGGGCGGGTAGCTAGGCGGGCCGTAGGGGAACGTCTGATCGGCAATGATGGCGCCGTCGTCGCCGGTTAGCGCCAGGGTGAAAGCGCCCCCGCCGGACGGCGCCGGGGGCGCAAGCCAGAGCAGCGTGAGGGGGATCTGTTCGCCGGCGCGGATTGGGATAGCGGGCAGGGACCAGCCCAGCAGCCTGGCACCGTCCAGCGAGACGGGATTGTAGACATCTACGGCGGCACGCTGGGCATCCAACGCCGAGGCATCCACCGGCTCCGTGGCGGGCAGCACGCGCAGCCGGCCCACGCGCGCCTGCGCCGGATCGGCCGGGCTGGCCGCGCCCTCGGGCAGCAGCGACAGGTCGGTGTCGCGCCGGAAGGCAGAAACCTCGATCCAGTAATCGCCGGGCGGCGTGCCGGGCAGCAGGGATATCTCGTAAGCGTCGCGGGCGTACTGCCCCGGCTCCCAGGTGAAGGTGACGGGATAGTCGGCGTAGCCAAAAGGGCGCTCCGGCGGCCGGTTCCAGACGCTGCCGTCGTCGCCGGCGACGCGCACGTCGAAGCCGTAGGGGACGCCGAGAAGCCGCAGCGCGGTCCAGTAGCCGGTCAGCGAGAAGCGGCTGCCGGAGTTGACTTCGGCCGGCGCGCTGGCGCCGAGGTAGCGCAGCTCGCCACCGAAATCGACGCCGGCAGGCATGGCCAGCCCCTGCAGCCGGCTGCCGTCGAAGCGGCTGGCGCGGATCGGGTTGTCCAGGCGATCGACGACGCCCACCTTGAGCAACGGCAGGAGCAGGGCGATAAAAAGCAGGGCGCGGAAGGGGATGGGCGGCAGGCTTCCGGCCGGTGACTGCGGGGCGCGGTGGGCGGGCTGGCGAGCCTGGGAGACAGCCGCTCCAGACGCCAGCGCCAGAGCGAAGAACGCCACGGCGAAGAGGCCGCTGGCGACCAGCGTGATCGCGCGGAGCGGCGTGCGCTCGAAGGCAATGGTGAGCGCATGCTCGCCCGGCGGCGCGTCGAAGGCGATCAGGCCATGCGGCGCGGCGATCGTGATAGGCTGCCTCTCGCCGTCCAGCCGCACCTGCCAGCCGGGGAAGTAAAAGGCCCGGTACAGGAGCGTCTCGGGTGCGGCGAGGCGCAGCTCGTAGCGGTCCCAGCCGGGCGCGCTCTCCCAATCGAGCAGCGCGGCGGTGGCGGGCAGGACGAGGCGGTTGACGGGCTGGCCGGCCTGATAGGCCGCAATCAGATCATCTTCCGGCGGCAGCTCGTCTACCCAGCGGGGCAGCAGCTCGGCCTGCGCCTCGGCATACCAGCGATCCCAGGTCGTCGCCTGGGCCAGCGTGGCCTGTGTGGGCGCCTCGGGGACGGGGCAGTAGTGCGGGTAGAGCCAGGGCCAGCCGGAGAGGGAGACGGCGAGCGCGGGCAGAGCCACGAGGAGCGAACGGGCGGCAGCGCTGCGGCCCCACTCGCTCAGCCATTGCGCCCCCAGCCCGGCGAGCAGCGCCGCACTCAGGCTGGCCGGACCGAGGAAGCGGGTGGGTAGCTGGATGAACCGAAGAGGCTCGAACCGGCTCCACCACCAGAAGGACAGGGTGCTGGCGAAAAAGAGGGAGACGAGGGCCACCAGCGCCCAGGCGAGGAGCTGGCGGCGGCGCGGCGGCGCGCCCCGGTAGGCGATCAGGGCGGGCAGGCCGAGCAGGGCGAGCGCGGCCTGGCCCACACCCAGCGCCCGGATGATCGGCGGGTTGAGCAGCGCCGGATCGGCCGGCTCCTCGGGCAGGGCCAGGAGCGAGGCCGGCGGGACGAGGTGCTGCTCGAAGCGGGGCCAGACGGCAATCGGCGGGTCGGGGCGGCTGGACTGGGTGTAGCGCAGCTCGGCCACGCCGGGCAGCCAGAAGAAGGCAGTCAGTCCCAGGGCGAGGACGATGGCAGCGACGGCAGGCGAAAGCGCGCGCCAGACCTCGCCGGCCGGGCGCGGCAGGCCGGCCACGGCGAGCAGCAGGGCCAGCGCCAGCCCGAAGATGGAGACGACGTTGTGGGTCAGGATGAGCAAGGCGAGCACGAGAGCGGCGACGAGGACGGTGCGAACGCGCTCGATCTGGGCGCGGTCGATGGCGGCGAGCGCCCAGGGAAGCAGGGCCAGGGCCAGAAGCTCGGGCAGCGCGCCGCGCGGGATGGCG
>JAAYYY010000538.1 GCA_012515125.1 Chloroflexota bacterium | reverse complement strand
TACGGCTACGCCGGTCTGGGCGACCTCGCCGTTTTCCTCTTTTTCGGCGTCGTCGCCGTCGCCGGGGCGTATTTCCTGCTGGCCCACCGGCTGCCCCTGGCCATCCTGCTGCCGGCGGTGAGCGGCGGGCTGTTTTCTGTGGGGGTGCTGAACATCAATAACATCCGCGACGTGGATTCCGACCGGCGGGCCGGGAAATACACGATCCCCGTCCGGCTCGGCCCGCGCCGCGCGCGCCTCTATCACTGGCTATTGCTGGGGGGCGGCTTTGTCGCGGCGCTGCTCTACGTCCTGCTCACCTACCGCTCGCCCTGGCAGCTCCTCTTTCTGGTGACGGCGCCGCTCTTCCTGCGCAATGGCCTTGCCGTCTGGCGCAGCCACACTCCGGCCGAGCTTGACCCGCTGCTCAAGCAGATGTCCCTCACCACGCTTCTATTCGTGATCACCTTTGCCCTGGGCCATCTTCTCGCAGGCGGGCCATGAAGTAGCTATCGGCCCAGCGCCCGCCGCCGTAGGCGTGGAAGCGATAGGTGCCCTCGACGACAAAGCCAAACTTCTCGTAGAGGCGAACGCCGGCCGGGTTATCGGTGTTGACCTCCAGCTCGAGGCGCTGCAGGTTCAGCCAGTTGTCGGCGAGATCGACGACAGCGCTCATCAGGGCGCTGCCCACGCCGCGCCCCCAGTAATCGGGATGCACGGACATTCCCAGCCCGGCGCTGTGCGCCCGGCGCGGCTGGGGATAGGGCCAGAGAGTGATCGAGCCGATCAGCCGCTCGCCGTCCAGCGCCGCGAAGCGATGTAACCCTTGCGGCGGCTGGAGCAGCCGCTGGCGGGTGAGCCATATGGCCTGGCTGGGCATCTGCAGCGTCGTCCGGGCTACATCCGGGTGGCGCAAGAGGGCATAAAAGTCCTCAAGGTCGTCGGGGTGGGGCGGGCGGATGTATAGGTTGGCGACAGGCCCCTGGCGTGGTGGTCGCGGGCGAGGCTCGGCCGGCGCCGGGCGCTCGGGAAGGTCGCGCAGGCGGGCCATTACGATCTCGTCCTGCCAGCCGGCGGGCCCAAAAGCCGCCCGCCGTTTGATGCCCTCGCGCTCGAACCCCAGCTTTTCGTACAGATGAATGGCGGCGCTGTTCTCAGTGAACACGCCCAGCTCGACCCGCTTGAGCCCCAACCAGTTATCGGCAATGTCCAGAGCCGCGTTCATGAGCCGGGTGCCGATGCCCTGGCCCCCGTAGGCCTCATGCACCATCAGGCCAATCTGCCCGCTGTGGGTCAGGCGCGCCCGGGTGTGTTGGCTCAGGTTCACCGAACCGACGGCCCGCCCATCGACAACGGCCGCCAGATAGTGACGATGGGGATCTTCCCTGTTGACGTGTTTTTCGGTCTCGGCAAATTCCATGCTCGGTACGAAGAGCATCGTCCGGGCCACAGCGGGCTGCATGGCAATCTCGTACAGGTCGGCTGCGTCCTCGGGGCGCACGGGGCGGATTTCCGCGTCAGAGCGAACCATGACAGTTCTCCAGGATGGTAGGCGACGCGACGATCACATGCGGAACGTGCCGTAGCGGTCGGCCGGGAAAGGCGCTTTGACGGCGACGGCGAAAGCCAGCCCGAGCGCCGTGCGGGTCTGGGCCGGGTCGAGGATGCCGTCGTCCCAGAGCCGCGCCGTGGCGTAGTAGGGATCGCTCTCCCGCTCGTACTGCGCCAGGATCGGCGCTTTGAACTCGGCTTCGGCGGCGGCAATCGCCTCCGCCGTCTGCTCCGGCAGCCCGCGCAGGACGCGCTCCTGCCCGACGGTCCACAATACGTTCGCCGCCGCTTCGCCGCTCATGACGCTGATCCGGCTGTTGGGCCAGGTGAAAAGGAAGCGAGGATCGTAGGCCCGCCCGGACATGCCGTAGTTGCCCGCGCCGTGGCTGACGCCGTGCAGCAGCGTAATACGCGGCACGCTGACGTTGCTGATCGCCATGACCATCTTGGCGCCGTC
>JAAYYY010000537.1 GCA_012515125.1 Chloroflexota bacterium | reverse complement strand
GAACGGGTCTTTGGCGCCTGCGGGGCGGCGGCGGCCTATCGCCGCGAGATGCTCGCCGATATTGGCTTTCTCGACGACGACTTTTACTTCTCCTGTGAAGATGTCGATCTGGCCTGGCGCGCCAACCTCGCCGGCTGGGAGACGATCTATGTCCCCACGGCGGTCGTCTACCACAAGCTCAAGGCGACGGGCGGCAGCGTGACGGGCAGCTACTACGACGGCCGGAACTTCCTTTACCTGATCTGGAAAAACTACCCCGGCCCTTTACTGCGCCGGAACTGGCGGCTGATCCTGCGCGCCCAGCTAACTATCACCCAGGAGGCGCTGCGGGCGTGGCGCGGCGAGGCCGCGCGGGCCCGGCTGCGGGGCCAGATTGCGGGCCTGCTCGGCCTGCCCCGCATGTGGCCGAAACGGCGGGCGATCCAGAGGCGCCGCCGCCTGCCCCTGGGCGAATTAACGGCCCGCTTAACACCGGTTGACGCCTCTGGAGAGCGCCGTTAAGATTAGGTTTCCGTCCCGCAATCGCCAAGGCGGTGCAGAAGGCGGGCCATGCCTATGAGCGATAAGCAGCCCTATCTCAGCGTCATCATCCCTGCCTACACGGAAGAGCACCGCATCGGCCATACGCTCGACGTTGTTTGCAGATATCTCGAAGAGCAGCCTTATACCGCAGAGGTCCTCGTCGTTCTGGATGGCCCCAAGGATCGCACGCTGGACAGGGTGCGCGACTTTGCCGCCAGCCACCCGAACGTGCGCTGGATTGACCGCGAGGAAAACCGGGGCAAGGGTTTCACCGTGCGCCAGGGCATGCTCGCCGCGTGCGGACAGATCCGGCTCTTTACCGACGCCGACAATTCCACCGACATCTCCCACTTCGATCAGATGAAGCCGCTGTTTGACGGCGGAAGCGAGGTCGTCATCTGCTCGCGCGACCGGAAGGATGCGCCAGGCGCCCGGCAGGCAGTGCCGCAGCCGGCGCTCAAACGCTTCCTGGGCAACGCCGGCAATCTATTCATCCAGCTCGTCGCCGTGCCCGGCATCTGGGACACACAATGCGGCTTCAAGGCGTTCACCGCCGAGGCCGCCGAGAGGATCTTCTCGGTGGCGACTATCGACCGCTGGGGTTTCGACATCGAGGCGCTGGCCCTGGCCCGCTACTTCGGCTACCCCATGCGCATCGTCCCCGCGAACTGGATCGACGACGCCAACACCCACGTGAGCCTGCGCAACTACCTGGACACTATCCTGGAGACGCTGCGCGTGCGCTGGAACCTGATCACAGGAGGCTACCGGCGGGCAGCGCTGGCGCAAAAAGAGCAGACCTGATGGGAGCGACGCTGCCCACGCTGGATCTGGAGCTGGCCCTGCGGGACGAGACCGGCCTGGACGCCATCGCCGGTCTGGACGAGGCCGGACGGGGCGCGATCGCCGGCCCTGTCGTCGCCGCCGCCGTCATTCTGCCCCTCGACGATGCCGGCCGGCTGGCCGAGCTCGCGGGCGTCGCCGACTCCAAACTGCTGACGCCCCAGCGGCGGGAGGAGCTATACGAGCAGATCGTCGCTAACGCGGTAGCCTACGGCATTGCCGCTACCTCCGCCCCGGCCATCGATGAGATGGGTATCCTGCCGGCGAACATGCAGGCGATGCGCGCTGCCCTGGGTCAGCTCCGACTCCCCGCGGAATTCCTGCTGGTAGACGGCCCGCTCCGGCTCCGCCAGGTCGTCATACCCCAGAAGACGGTCGTGCGGGGCGACAGCACCTGCCTGAGCATCGCCTCCGCCAGCATCCTGGCCAAGGTCACGCGGGACCGCTACATGGTTGCGCTGCACGAGCGCTATCCCCACTACGGATTCGCCCGGCACAAGGGCTATTGCACGCGCCAGCACGTCGCCGCGCTTGAGGCCCACGGCCCCTGCCCGGAGCACCGCCACAGCTTCGCCCCTATCTGCCAGCGCTTACTCTAGGGCGGGCCGTTCCAGGATCAGGTTCAGCCAGGTATCGACGGCGGCTCCCCACCCCGGCGGCACAATGGTCGTCGTGTCGTACTGCACCACAATCGCCGGCCCCACAAAGCGGTGTCCTGCCCGCAGCCTGTCGCGCCGGTAGAGAGCAGCCCTGTGCGGCCTGCCGCCGAACCAGACTTCTCGCTGCCCGGCAAGCGCATCGCCCGCGTCCGGCGGGCCCGGCTCCTGGTGAGGTAAGGCCGGCGGCTCGAAGCCGGCTACTGCCTGCAGCCGCAGCGTGACGATCTCCATCCCGGCGCCCACCTGCTCGTAGCCGTAGCGCTGGCGGTGCGCTTCGTGAAAACGCCCGGCGACCGCACCCGGCTCGTAAGGCACGGTCAGCTCGTGGGACTGCCCGGCGTAGCGCATGTCGAGGCTGCGCCGGAGAATGGGCTTACCGTGGCCCTCGGCAGCCATCTCTGCCTCTGCCTGCTCGACCAGCGGTGCGAAGGCCGCTTCGAGCCAGCGAGCGATCCCGCCATCGCCCGGCGCTACAGCGCGCAGGACCGTCCGGGTATAGTCGCGCGTGGGCGCTGCAACCACCATCCCCAGCGCGGAGAGGACCCCCGGCACGGCGGGCACGAGCACCCGCGGAATCTGCAGGCTCTCTGCCAGCTCGCAGGCGTGCAGCGGTCCGGCTCCACCAAAGGCGACCAGGGTGAAGCGGCGCGGATCGT
>JAAYYY010000536.1 GCA_012515125.1 Chloroflexota bacterium | reverse complement strand
GCTGCTCAGACGGCAGGAAGCGGGGACAGCTGCTGCTAGTTCTCGCGGAGACCGTTTAACGGATCAACGAGGCGTCTCTGCTTGCGGCGGGCGCCTCGTTTTGATTTTCAGGTCGCGATGAAAGCTCGATACTTCACAGTGGACGAAGCGAACGCCCTCTTGCCGGTCATCGAGCCGTTGGTAGGCGAATTGCTGGAGCGGCGGGCCAGGGTTGTCGTCTCTCGCCAGACGCTGGGCGCCGTTTTGGACGACTATCACAGCGACGTCGGTGGCCAATCGGCGACGGAGATGGCAGCCGAGTTTGGCCGCATCGAGAAGCTGGTTGAACGTATCCAGTCGTACGGCTGCGTCCTCAAAGATACGAACTCCGGCCTTGTCGATTTTCTGGCGGAGATGAACGGTCGCGAGGTCTTTCTGTGCTGGCGCTACGGCGAGCCGCGAGTCGCCTTTTATCACGAGCTGCATTCGGGCTTCAACGGGCGCCAGCCCGTCTAGATATACAGGATATTGGGATGATGTGGGACTTTTTGGGCCGAAAACGGCACAAGCGCACGAGCGATATTCTCTGGCTCGACCTCGGCGATCTGGGTGACCTGGTCAACCCCGATGGCCCACACGAGCAGTGGCAGGATCACGGCCTTGGGCTGTTGCGTACCATCCTGCACCAAAACGGCATCCAGACCGATGTCCTGTCTACGCGGGCTGTCACCTCCTGGGATGAGCTGCGCCGGCAACTGCCGGGTTACCGCATGGTGCTCATGAACGTGCGCAGCTACACCTACCCGTCGGGCCTGAAAGCTGCACAAATCTTCAAAGAGGTCAATCCAGACGGGCTGGTAATCACCGGGGGCATGCATGCCACCGTTGCGCTGGACGAGATGGAAGCAGTGCCGGCCTTTGACAAAATCTGCCAGGGACCGGGGGAAAACGTCATCGTCGACGTCGTGCGCAATCCCGACCAGTTCCCCCGCGTCTTTCTAGGGCAGGGCAGCCGCTCAATGGCCGAATGGCCGACTATCGACCGCACGTTATGGCCGCAACCGGCCAGCCGCCGCCTGAAGCGCAGCTTCAACTGGCCGCTGGAGCCAGAATGTGGCTGGGGGCCACCCCCTGTGGTCACTATTCTTACCAGCCGTGTCTGTCCTTGGCAGTGCGTCTTCTGCAATGAGAACTCCTACATCCCGAACATGGGACGCCGGCCGGTTGACATGGTCATCGACGAGCTGAACTATCTGGACGAGACTTACGGCCCGGTCGGCTCGGTCGTCATCCACGACTCGATGTTCTTCCAGAACCCAAGCTGGCTGGAAGAGTGGCTGGAGAAATACCCGCGCCGGGCGAACAAGGTCTGGCCCTACTGGGCCGCTGCGCGTTCGGATACAGTGCGCCAGTGGCCCCAGCTCTACGAGGCGCTGATCCGCGAGACGAATTGGAACACCATCTCTATCGGCTTCGAGTCGGGCAGCGATCGCATCCTGCGGCTGCTGAACAAGGAGTGCACCGAGGACGACAACCTCTTCACCATCGAGCTGACCAATCGCATCGGCGACGACATGGAGCGCCAGGGCAAGGCCGCGCCCAAGTTCTGGGCGAATATCATGCTGGGCATCCCCGGCGAGCTGCCGGAAGATGCGTTCAAGACGCTGCGCATGCTTAAGACGATGAAACGCGTCTTCCCGTCGATCAGCTTCTACGCCCCCTACCCCGGCTCTGCCCTGGGCAACCAGCTCATCGCCGAGGGGAAGAGCCTCATGTCCAAGGACAACTACCATCGCTTCCCCGACGACGAGAAGGTGAAGGGCGTCGATTATAGCTTCTACCGCGCGCTGCTCGCCGGCCGGTACGACGACGAAGTCAACCGTGGGCTGGCCAACTACCAGAAACGAGACATTGACTTTGCCGGGGCGCTGACAAAAGCGTAGGCCGGATTTCAGGTTATGAGCAGTTTCAGCAACCCTCACTATATGTACCTGTTTGACCTCAAGAACGGCAAGAAGAAGCTGGCCTATGGCGCGTCGCCGGAGGATGCGCTGGACATCCTCAGCATCCGCCTGACGCCCGAGGAGATGGCGGAGATTATCACCGAAAAGT
>JAAYYY010000535.1 GCA_012515125.1 Chloroflexota bacterium | reverse complement strand
TGTTCCGCACGAAGGGTCTGGCCGGTTTCACCCTCTATCCGGATCGAGCTTACCTCGAAATCAGCGTGCAGCTCTACAACCGTACGGCGGTGCCGCAGACATTCCTCTGGTGGGCCAACCCGGCTGTCCACGTCAACGACGACTACCAATCCGTCTTCCCGCCAGACGTGCACGCCGTGATGGACCACGGCAAGCGCGATGTCTCCGACTTCCCCATTGCCACCGGAACCTACTATAAGTTCGATTACTCTCCAGGAACGGACATCTCACGTTACAAGAATATTCCCGTGCCCACATCGTACATGGCCTACCATTCCGATTTCGACTTCCTGGGATGCTACGACCACGGGAAAGAAGCGGGGATGCTGCACGTAGCCAATCACCATCTGGTACCCGGCAAGAAGCAGTGGACGTGGGGCAATGGTGATTTCGGGCGGGCATGGGACCGGCAGCTCACCGACGAAGACGGGCCGTATATCGAGCTGATGTGCGGTGCCTTCACCGACAACCAGCCGGACTTCTCCTGGCTGCATCCCGGCGAGGAAAAGCGCTTCGTCCAGATCTTCATGCCCTATAAACGGATTGGTCCGCCGAAGAACGCCTCCCGCGATGTGGCGCTCAACCTGGAAGTAGACGGCGGGCAGGCCTTCGTCGGCGTCTATGCCAGCTCGCCGCGCCGGGTGCGCGTGCTGCTCGAGGCAGCGGGCGACGTTCTGTTTGAGCGGCAGTCCGGCCTGAGTCCAGAGACGGCACTCACTGAGACCGTCACGCTGCCGGAACTGCTGCCGGCTCAGGCGTTGACGCTGCGTGTGCTGGATGGGGAGACAGAGCTGCTCTCCTACACGCCGCTGCCTGACGAGAAACCCGATATACCGCCGCCTGCCCAGGCTGCTCGCCCGCCGGCTGAAATTGCCTCCAACGACGAGCTTTTCCTGAACGGCCTGCATCTGGAGCAATACCGGCACGCCACCTATGACCCCGAGCCTTACTATCTCGAAGCGCTGCGCCGCGACCCGCTCGACAGCCGGTGCAACAACGCCTTGGGTCTGTTGAGCTATCGGCGCGGGCAGTTTGCCAGGGCCGAAGCGTACTTCCGCCAGGCCTGGGAAAGCCTCACCCGGCGCAATCCGAACCCCTACGACGGGGAGCCCAGCTACAACCTGGGTCTGGCCCTGGTCATGCAGGGTCGCGACGCCGAAGCCCGCGACGCCTTCTATAAGGCGACGTGGAACGCCGCCTGGCACAGCCCCGCCTATTTCGAGCTGGCGCGCATCGCCGGGCGCGAGCGCGATTGGACGGAAGCGCTGCGCCTGGCCGAGGAGTCGTTGAGCGGGAACAGCCGCAACCACCGGGCGCGTCACCTGCGCGTCGCGCTTCTGCGCCGTCTCGGCCTGGAGCCGGAGGCGCTGGCCGAGCTGGACGAAGGCCTGGCCCTCGACCCTCTCAACCTGGCACTGCACGTCGAGCGCTTTCAACTGGCGGGGGATGAAGGCTACCGCCGGCTGTTCCGCGACGACGCCCACAACTACGTCGAAATCGCCCTCGACTATGCCTGGGCCGGGCTTACGGCCGAAGCGACGATGCTCCTTGAAGAAGCGCCGCAAACAGACCCGATGGCCCGCTACACGCTCGGCTGGGTGGCGCTCCAGGAGGGGGACAAGGCGGCCGCGCAGGCCCATTTTGCCCGTGCATCACAGATGCCGCCCGATTACTGCTTCCCCAACCGTCTCGAAGACGTGCTGGTGCTGCAGGCCGCAATCGACCATAACGCGCAGGACGCACGCGCCCCCTACTATCTCGGCAACTTCTGGTACGCGCACCGGCAGTACGAAGAGGCCATCGCCGCCTGGGAGCGGGCCCACGAGCTGGATCCCACCTTCCCCACGGTCGCCCGGAATCTTGGGCTTGCCTACGTCAACAAGCGCCGGGACCTGGAAGCCGGGATGCGCGCCTATGAGCTGGCCTTTTCCCTCGACCCCACGGACGCTCGTGTTCTCTATGAGCTGGACCAGCTGGCGAAAAAGCTGGGCCGGCCCCCGCAAGTGCGCCTTGATTTCCTGGATGCAAACCGGCATCTGGTGCACCAACGCGACGACCTGACCGTCGAGCGTGTCCATCTGCTCAACTTGCTGGGCCGCCACGAAGAGTCGCTGGCTATCCTGGAACAACGCACCTTCCACCCCTGGGAAGGGGGCGAGGGCAAGGTCACCGGGCAATACGTCGCGGCTCTCCTTGCGTTAGCGCGCCAGCGGCTGGACGCCGGCGAGGCGCGCGAAGCCATTCAGCTACTCCGGCGGGCGCTCGTCTATCC
>JAAYYY010000534.1 GCA_012515125.1 Chloroflexota bacterium | reverse complement strand
CGGCCATCGACGGCGAGGGCTACCGCAATCTCTACGAGGGCGACCGCGTGGAGTTCGATCTGGTGGACATGGGCAAGGGGCCGCAGGCACGTAATGTCGTTATCCGCCGCACGTCGAGCGCAACAGCGCCCAACTACAGCTACTTAATGAGCACGTAGAACCGGCATTTCTTTGGCGTACAGGACCTCTCTGGAGACGGCCAACCGAGCCACCTCCAGAGAGGTTTTTTGTTGGCCTACTCGTTGCGGCGGCGTTTGTCGTCGTCGGCGACAAAGAGGTTGAGCAGGGCACTGACGATGCTGATCACGAGGGCGCCCAGGAGGGCAGCCCAGAAGCTCTCGACCGCAAAGCCCAGCTCGAATTGCCGCGATAGCCAGCCTGTCAGCGCGAGCATCAGGCCGTTTATCACCAGCACGAACAACCCCAGCGTCAGAATGATCAACGGGCAGCTCAGCACGGTGAGTATCGGCCGCACCAGGGCGTTAACCAGGCCGAAAATGAGGGCGACCAGCAGCAGGGTGATCAGGTCGCCATCATAGCTCAATCCGGGCACTATCTCGACGGCTACCCATAGAGCCACTGCATTAACGATCAGACGGACGAGCAACTTTCCCACTTCTGCCTCTTGGATTGGTCCTTGAGAACTATTGGCATTCCACCCTCCCCGCAAGTAGAATGGTACCATGGTCCGCAATAAGCTTCTTGTCGTAGACGACGAAGCGTCGTTGGTAGAGCTGTGCCAGATCATTCTCGAAGATGCTGGCTATGTTGTGCGCGGCGCCTACAGTGGCGAACAGGCCCTGAGGCTGGTCGAAGAAGAGATGCCCGATCTCGTGCTTCTCGACGTGATGATGCCGGGTATGAGCGGCATCGACGTCTGCCGGGAGCTGCGGGCTCGTTACGGCCACAGCCTGCGCATCGTCATGTACACGGCTGATGAGCGGGAAGCCACACATAACAAGAGCCTGGATGCCGGTGCGGATGGGATTCTGACGAAGGAAGTGTCGATCTACGATATTCCTTCTCATATCGTCCGCTACCTTATTCCGTCCGAGAGTCCCGGTTAGCTTCCCGGGTTCCGAACTGGATCGATCGCAAGCCCCCATCTCAGGATGGGGGCTTTTGTTTTACAGCTTGGTCATGAAGGTCTGGGCAAACTCGTTATCGGACTGGCCCCGCTTGATCAGCAGGTCAATGGCCCAGGGAATGATTCCGATGAGCCGCTGGATGAAGAACGAGCGGCGCATCGACGGCCACAGGCGCTGGTGGCAATACTCCTCGTAAACGCGCAGGGAGCTGTATCCAAAATCGCCTTTGAGAAAGGCCTCGTGGGCGGTGACTGCGGCCAGCCAGGCGGAGGTCACTGCGTTCGAGATGCCGCCTCCGGTCAGCGGGTTGATCAGGCCCGCTGCGTCGCCGACGAGCATCGCCCCGTCGTAGGCCCGCCGCACGTTGCGCTGCGAGCCAAAATTCAGCTGCCACGTGGCGACGTCACGGATCTTCGCCCCCGGTCGCAGCCGCTTGCGGACTGCCGGCATATCCAGAAAGCGGTCCAGAAGCTCCTTGAGGTTGTGGCCCTCGCTGCGGAAGATGTCGAGCCGCATGCCCAGGCCGATATTGGCCTGCCCTTCGGCCGTGGGGAAAATCCAGGCGTAGCCCGGCAAAATCTCGTCGTAGAGATAGAACTCGACTTCGTGGGGTAGCTCTTCGATGTCGTCGACGTAGGCGCGGAGAGCGACGGCGCGATGACCGTCTTCGTGTTCCTCTGGGCGCAGGGCGCGCGCAATGACTGAGGTAACGCCATCCGCGCCGATA
This sequence comes from Chloroflexota bacterium, assembly GCA_012515125.1. Taxonomy (GTDB): domain Bacteria; phylum Chloroflexota; class Anaerolineae; order Promineifilales; family Promineifilaceae; genus JAAYYY01. The sequence goes on along the minus strand of JAAYYY010000534.1, from coordinate 2,336 downwards.
ACCAGCGGCGCGCGCACCTCGCTCGTGCTGCCGTTCACGCGGGCCCGCACGCCGCACACTCTGCCGTCCTCGACGATGGGCTCTTTGACCTGTGCTACCTGGAACTCAGCGCCGCTGTCGATAGCGTGCTGTTGCAGGAGAACGTCGAACTGCAGGCGGGGCACGATGGCCGACCTGGCTTTGTGATGGGCCTCCTCCAGGTCGGCGTCCATCGTGTAGCCTTTTGGCGAGACAAGCCGGAGCTTGTCGATGTAGTAGAAGTCCGCCGCGCGGATTTTCTCTTCCATGCCCAGGCTGAACAGCAAGTCAATGGCCCCGGCCGGCACCGCATCGCCGCAGATTTTGTCGCGGGGGAACGGCTTGCGATCCAGCATGAGCACGTTATAGCCCTTCTGCGCCAGCGCCATCGCCGCCACCGATCCGGCCGGCCCTGCTCCCACGACAATGACATCACGTTCCATGCGTTCCTCCTGCTCCCGGATCGCCGGGCAGACGGTAGCACCTCCCCGCTACAGCCCTGCTTCTTCGCGGATCTTTGCCAACAAGCTCCGGCAGCCTTCTTCGACCAGCCGGTAAACTGCATCGAAGTTGCCGGTGTAGTAGGGATCAGGCACGTCGCGTTCGGCGCCGTTGGCCGAGAAATCCAGAAGGCGATAGAGGCGCGGGTGGTCGCCAAAGCGGCGGCGCAGCTCGTCCACGTTCTCCTGGTCCATCGCGACGACGTAGTGAGCCGGGTCCATGTCGGCGCGGGTCACCTGCCGGGCGCGTCCGGCGTATGCTATGCTATGCTGCTCCAGGATGCGACGAGTGCCCCGGTGGGCCGGTTCGCCCACGTGCCATGAGCCCGTTCCGGCCGAATCGACCGTAATCTGGTCGTCCAGTCCGGCTTCGGCGACCATCTTCTGAAAGACAGCCTCCGCCATCGGTGAGCGGCAGATGTTTCCCAGGCAAACAAAAAGGACATGAATCATCGACACCCTGTGCGCACACTCTCCTGGATACGTACCATCACCCTTTTATACGCAAAAGGCAGCAGGTGACAAATGTGCACGTCGTACAGCACCTGTCGCCTGCCGCCCCTGCGGGCAGAAGTGCAAGCCGGCCGATAAGCCGCATTCTGTACCACACCTGCCGTCTGCGCGGCTGGCGTGGTGGTGACCATCTATCTGGGACGGCCATTACTGGTCGTCTCGTGCGGCCTACCTGGACAATGAAGAGCGAGCCACTCTCTGCCTCCGAAGAGACAACGTCCTGTTTGGCCTTGCTCCCGGTGGGGTTTACCTGGCCAGCGACATTACTGCCGCTGCCGGTGGTCTCTTACACCACCCTTTCACCCTTACCGGCAGTCCCCCTTGGGAACTGCTTAGGCGGTCTGCTCTCTGTTGCACTTGCCATCGGGTTACCCCGCCCGGCTGTTAGCCGGCACCGTGCTCTATGGAGTGCGGACTTTCCTCAACCGGCGTTGCCGGTCGCGGTCACCTGGCCTGCTTGCAGCTTATGATGATACCTCAATTCTGTTATAATGTTGATAGATTCTGGATAAGGTGACTGTCAGCATCAGGGATGACAGTCTTTTTGTTATATGGAAGAGATGACGCCTGTCGCAACGCAAGAACCGGCCGGCCAGGCGGTGAAACGCCGGTGGCTGCTGGCGGTCATGGCCGGCGCGCTCTTTGTGCTGGCCTTTTACAGCCTCAGCGACCCGGCGCGCCTGGCCCACGACCCGCTGCTGGAGGCGGGCGATTACGCCGGCTATGCTATCTGCCATCGCATCACGGAGCGCTCCTTCACCATCGCCGGGCGACAGTTTCCCCTCTGTGCCCGCTGCACCGGCACCTATCTGGGCGTCATGCTGGCCTTTGGCGCGCTGCTGCTGGCAGGCCGGGGGCGGCGCGCCGGTCTGCCCGTACGGCGGGTGCTGGTGGCGCTGGCCCTCCTCGTCGCCATCATGGGCCTGGACGGCCTGAATTCCTACAGCCACTTCTTCCCCGGCGCGCCACACCTCTACGAGCCGCAGAACTGGCTGCGGCTGCTCACCGGCCTGGGTACCGGGCTGGCTATGGGCCTGGTTATCACGCCCGCGCTCGTCCAGACGCTCTGGCGCGAGCCGGAGTGGCGGCCCGCCATTGCCTCCCTGTACGAGCTGGGCGGCCTCCTGCTCCTTGCCGGGCTGCTGGCGCTGCTTGTGCTGAGCAACCAGCCGGTGCTTTCCTACGTATTGGCTATTGTCAGCGCTGCCGGCGTAGTCCTGATGATCGCCGTGCTCAACACGATGGTCCTATTGATCGCGACCCGGCGCGACGGGCACGCCGCTGCGTGGCGGCAGGCCGCTCCGT